>JAUNJS010000029.1:14138-15758 GCA_030533125.1 Eubacteriales bacterium
TCGCCCACGCCCGGCACCTCGATCTTGATGACCTCGGCGCCCTGGTCTGCCAGATGCATCGTGCAGAAAGGACCGCTGTATGCCTGGGTCAGATCCAGCACGCGCACGCCGCTCATGGGTTTCTGCGCAAGAATCTCTTTTTCGTTCATAAAATCACTCATGGTAAATAAGTCCTTTCGTTATCTGTTCAGACCGCCTCGAAATCGACGTATTATTACAATTATTCCGAATGTTCTGCAAACGGCTGCGGACATGTGCGCGCACTATGTCTGCAGCCGCTTTTTATGCTTCTTTGATTAGAATCGCTTTTGCAAGCCAGGGTTATCACTGGCGGAATCAGGTCCCTCTATCCCTGGCGCAGGCCGTACGCGTGCGGATCTGCCCGCACCTTGGGCAGGAGATGCGGAGTCCGGCTTGCTTCAGGCCTTCACGGCCTCGTCGCAGCCGATCCTGTCAACCTCTTCAGGCCTTCACGGCCTCGTCGCAGCCGATCCTGTAGGCTTCGATGTTCTTGGGGTTGCTGCGGCCCTTTTTGCCGAAATAGTGGTCAAGGCCGTCCTCGAACACCTTCTCGTCGATGAGACCGGTGGCCTTCATCATGGTGCCCAGCATCACAATGTTGGCAGCGCGGCCGTTGCCGATGGCGTTGGCGCGGTCCGTGGCGGGGATAAGGTAGACGTTGACGTTTTTGGGATATTCGCGCTCGCTCATGAGGGAACTGTTGACGATGACCGTGCCGCCGTCGCGCATATCGCCGATAAACTTGTCATAGGAGGGCTCATTCATCGCAACCAGCACGTCGAGCTTGGTGGGATAGGGGCTGCCGATCTCCTCGTCGGAAATGACGACGCTGCAGCTGGCGGTGCCTCCGCGCATCTCCGCGCCGTAAGAGGAGGTCCAGCTCACGTTCTTGCCTTCGTGGGCGGCGACGTCGATCAGAATCTTGCCTGCGGTCAGAACGCCCTGGCCGCCGAAACCTGCCATAATGATATCTGCCATTTTATTTACCTCCGATTATTTCGCGCTTCTGTCCGCGTACACACCGACGGGGAAGAACAGTTCGTTTTCGTTTTTGATCTTTTCCATCGCCTGGACGGGGGTCAGCTTCCAGTTGGTGGGGCAGGGGGAGAGCACTTCGATCAGGGAGAATCCCTTGTTGTTCATCTGGTTCTCGAAGCCCTTCCTTATGAACTTCTTGGTCTGCTCGATGTGCTTCGCGTCGTAGATGGCACCGCGGGCGAGAAATTCCACGTCATAGGTGGAAAGGGCCTTGAGCATGTCAACAGGGGCTCCCATTGTCTCTTTCTTGCGGCCTTTCTTGCTGGAGAGGGTTTTGTCGCCGATCAGGGTCGTCGCCAGGTTCATCTGGCCGCCGGTCATGCCGAAGATGCCGTTGTTGACCACGATCATGGTGATCGGGACGTCGCGGATCGCTGCGTAGGAGGTCTCGGCGAGGCCGATGACGTAGGAACATCCGTCGCCCGCATGCACATATACAGTAGCGTCGGGGCGGACCTTCTTCATGCCGGTCGCGACGGAGGCGCAGCGGCCGTGAGGGCCCGAGATGAATTCATAATCCAGGGCATCCTGGGACCAGAACGCGCAGGCGATGTCCACGGA
>JAUNJS010000617.1 GCA_030533125.1 Eubacteriales bacterium
ATTATCGTAATCGTACTGATGCTTGTCAGCACCTTGGGAAAGATGGTGGTCAACCGTTTTTCATCCATGCTTCAGACGGAAGCCGGATACGATACCTGCGCCTTGAAGCGTATTGAGATCGGTGAGCACCTGCGCTATCTGCCGATGGGATACTTTAATGATACGAGCCTGGGACACATCACCTCCGTGACGACCAATACAATGGAACAGACCGGAGACATTGCGACCCGCGCCATCATGATGGTTTTGCAGGGAGGCATCACAACCGTTGTCATCGCGTTGTTCATGTTTGTTTTTGATGTGAGAATAGGGCTGATCTCACTGGCAGGTATCGGAGTATTCCTGCTGATCAATCAGTGGACGAACCGAAGCGTGGCAAAAGTTGCCGATGAAAAGCTTGCCTCCGACAGGGATATGGTCGGAGTGATCCTGGAATACATCCAGGGAATCGCGGAGATCCGTAACTATAACATCATCAGTCAGAACCAGTCCCGCGTGCAGAAGGCGATTGAAAGAAAGAAGAATGCGGATATCACGGCAGAACTTGCGGCGATACCGGCAGTAGGCGTGCAGGGACTGGTCACGAAACTCATCGGCGTGGCCATAGCAGGTGCGTCGCTGTGGTTCTATTTTAACGGGACGATGGAACTTTCCTATACGATTACGATGCTTTTGTGTTCCTTTATGATCTATGAATCACTGGATCTGGCTGGAATATACACAGCGCTCCTGAAGATCATCGGGAAGGGTGTGGATCTGGCCAATGAGATCCTCGATATTGAACAGATGGATATCGACGGCGAAGACATCAAGCCTGAAAACAGGGATATTCATCTGGAACACGTTGGATTTGCATATGAGAACAGGAAGATCATTGATGATGTGACGCTGGATATCAAGGAAAATACCACAACGGCAATCGTGGGGCCATCCGGAGGAGGAAAAACGACCATTACATCGCTGATTGCCCGGTTCTGGGATGTACAGGAAGGACAGGTCACCCTGGGCGGCAGGAATGTGAAGGATTACAGCTTTGACAGTCTGATGGAGAATTTCAGCTTTGTATTCCAGAGGGTCTACCTTTTTGAAGATACTATCGCAAACAACATCCGCTTCGGAAAACCGGAAGCCTCCATGGACGAGGTAATAGAAGTAGCTAAGAAGGCTGCATGTCACGATTTCATTATGACGCTGCCTGACGGATATGAAACGATTGTAGGAGAGGGCGGCGCTACGCTGTCGGGAGGAGAAAAGCAGAGGATCGCGATCGCACGCGCGATCATGAAGGATGCGCCGATCATCATACTGGATGAGGCGACAGCCAATGTGGATCCGGAGAATGAAAAGGAACTGACCGAGGCGATAGAAAACCTTACGAGACAAAAGACCATTATCATGATCGCACACAGGTTAAAGACAGTGAGAAATGCAGATCAGATCATCGTGGTCGATAAGGGCAAAATCGTTCAGAAAGGGAAGCATGAGGAGCTTGTCGAGCAGGAAGGAATCTACAGGAACTTCATTACGGGAAGGAAACAGGCTGTAAGCTGGAAGCTAGCATAGGGTTCGACTACTCATAATTGAAGCGGCAATAACAAAAGAGGCCTTTCGGACCTCTTTTGTTATTGTCTAAAGAAGATAGTTTCGAAAGAATAAGGGTAATCGTTATTATGCGTAACGTTGTATTGACAAAAAAGTGTGCGGAGCTATAATAAATATAGGATATATTCATTGCATAAATTAGTAGGAGATAATTATGTTC
>JAUNJS010000233.1 GCA_030533125.1 Eubacteriales bacterium
GACGGCGATCATTGCGGAGTACCGCAAAGAGTAAAAGGAGCCACGAAGGATTGAAGAGCATCTGCCCGGTGACGGCGATCATTGCGGAGTACCGCAAAGAGTAAAAGGAGCCACGAAGGATTGAAAAGCATCTGCCCGGAATCCGGAAAGGATTCGAAAGAGCGCATACACCTGAATCATTACAGGAGAGGAGGAAAGAATGAGCAGAATACTGATCATCGAGGATGAGGAGGCAATCGCGGACCTGGAAAAAGATTATCTGGAGCTTTCCGGATTTGAAGTCGAGATAGAGACCAGGGGAGATTACGGGCTGACGGCAGCTCTGCAGAAGAATTTTGATCTGATCATTCTGGACCTGATGCTTCCGGGGATCGACGGGTTTGATGTCTGCCGCAAGATCCGCGAGAAGAAGGATATTCCGATTTTGATGGTATCCGCAAAAAAGGACGATATCGACAAGATCCGCGGGCTCGGGCTGGGGGCGGATGATTATATGACAAAGCCCTTCAGTCCCAGCGAACTCGTGGCGCGTGTCAAGGCGCATATGGCGCGGTATCAGCGGCTGGTCGGCGCGGGGCAGAAGACCAACGACATCGTGGAGATCCGCGGGCTCAAGATCGACAAGACCGCCCGCCGTGTATTTGTGGACGGCACCGAAAAGAATTTCACGACCAAGGAATTTGACCTGCTCACTTTCCTGGCTGAGAATCCGAATCATGTTTTCAGCAAGGACGAGCTGTTCCGGAAGATCTGGAATATGGACAGCGTCGGCGACATCGCGACCGTTACGGTGCATATCAAAAAGATCCGCGAGAAGATCGAGTTTGACACGTCCCACCCGCAGTATATCGAGACCATCTGGGGCGTCGGATACAGGTTTAAGATATAGTGCATCAATCGAAGGCGGGATATGGGAAAGGACAAAGCGAAGAAGAAAGAGGCGGACTGCCCGGTCCGCCTGGACAGGCTTCTGGCCGGGGAGGGACTGGGCACGCGGAGCGACCTGAAAAAGGCGATCCGCGGCGGAAAGGCGCTTGTTAACGGCAGTGTGGAGAAGGATGCCGGGCGGCAGATCCTGCCCGGCGACGTTGTGGTATTCGACGGCGAGGAAATCAAAAGGGAGCCGCATGTCTATTACATGCTCCACAAGCCGTCGGGCCTGATCACAGCGACGGAGGATTCCCGGGAGAGGACAGTGCTGAACCTGCTGCGGGAAAAAGGAATCCGCAGGCGGGACCTCTTTCCCGTGGGCAGACTTGACCGGGACACAGAGGGACTGCTCCTCGTCACGGACGACGGCGCGCTGGCACATTACCTGCTTTCACCGGGAAAACATGTGGAGAAAACCTATTACGCCGTTGTCGAGGGCCGGGTTGCCGAAGAAGATATACGGCGCTTCGCGCAGGGGCTTGTGGTTGATGAAGAACTGACGGCGATGCCCGCGGACCTCAGCGTACTGCAGTATGTGATGCCGGAGACGGAACCGGGGGCGGATCCCGTTTCCGCGGAACTTACAAAGACACTGGTGACGATCCGGGAGGGAAAATACCATCAGATCAAGCGCATGTTCTCCGCCTGCGGGAAAAAAGTCCTGTATCTGAAGCGGCTGTCCATGGGGCCCCTGCAGCTGGATCCGACGCTCCCCGGGGGCGCGTTCCGGGAACTGACACCGGAGGAAATCAGTGCGCTGCGGGAAGTGCGGGGACAGGAAAGTGGAAACGGGTAAGCAGGCTTGCGGGAAACAGGGCTTTGCGCAGGTTCTGCCACGATGAGACAGGAAGGCGGAGTCAGGTAAGCAGAATTGCGGGAGAACGGAGTTTTGCGCAGGCTCTGCCGCGAAGGGACAGGAAGGCGGAGACAGCCGAACAGAATTGCGGAGGTCTTTCTTTATGGGGATGAAAGACGTGCTTTTTTTTGTGCGCCCCATGCGGCGGTTCATAACAGGAAAGAGAAAAATAGCGGTTCTTCTTGCGGTCATCACGGCGGCCTGTTTTTTGAGCAGCTGCGGCCCGGAGCCGGGAGAGGGAGAAGAGACAGTCGGCTCCCTGTTCGGACAGTCGGCCCTGCAGGATGACCGGGATGAGCGGACTTCCGCTGCGGACTCCGCACCGGCTGAAGCCGGCACATCTGCGCAGCAGGACACTTCGTCCGCTGCCCCGAAAGACAGCGGATCCGCTTTTGAAACAGCCTCCGAAACTGCCGCGGGCGGCGGCGCGAAAGCAGCCGATAACGATCCCGCGGACAAAAGGGACCATGCGGCAGCAGGCGCAACCGCTGCCGCCGGGAACACTGCCGGCGTCTCCATTGCGGGGGAGGAACAGCCGGCCGGATCAAAACCGGTCTCTGCCGCGCGGGAGGATGCTGAAGCTGCTCAGCAGAATACGAAACAGGAAGCGAAATCCGACAGGGACCGGAGCGTGAAGGGATACGAACTGGCCCAATGCACTGCCGCCGAACTGGAAGAAGTGGAGGCATTTCTGGAGGAGGAAAGCAGTTACGGCTTCCTTCTCTCCTCTTATGAGACACCGGCGGGGATCGACCTGAATCAGGTCTTTTATTCCGGCGCGGGATTTGCGCAGGGAGATCTGGAGAAAAAGGAGAAAGAGCTCCTGCTGGACCGGATATCGCAGAAAGAGATCAACGCGACGGTTGTGAAGGTCACACAGGATCAAATCGACCGGCTGCTCAGACAGAAAGCGGGGATTTCCTATGAGGAGTCGGAACATCCCATGGAAGATAGCGGGGACTGGGTCCGCATCCGCAGATACGACGCGTGGTACGCGCTGCGGGAGGATACAAACCGCAGGTACGCGCAGTGTACAGACGCGTGGAGACAGGGAGAAAATAACATCATCGTTCACTACCGGCTGACAGCGCATAAGGAAGACGCGGCTGTTTCAGACGGGGCGGCGGACGGGAAAAACCGGGCGAAACCGGCGGAACAGGCGGGGAAAACCGGAGAAGCGGACAGAAAAGGACAGCCCCCGGAAGATTCCGGAGACAGGCAGAAAAGTGCCGTCTACCAGCCTGTCTATGAGGCTGTGCTGCAAAAGACCGAAGACGGATACTGGTTTTGCTCCAACATCCTCTGGGTACAGAGAGACCTGATCGAGGCGCAGTCCTACATGGCGCAGCTCAAGCCGCTGGGCGAAGTGTTTTTCGCGCCGTTTTATCCGGACACGAATGCGGACAGGATGGCGGATGTTTCCTTCGCCCTGATCCGGGACGGAGCGCTGCTGGCCGTGCTTTCCCCTATGGAAGAAGGAAATATCCGGTCAGACCGCTATTTTACAAACGTGGACGCGGTGGATTTTACCGATTACAACAAAGACGGTTTTATGGATATCCTGACAATCTGCAGCTACGTAATAGATTCCGGGGACGGAAAACGCGGGCAGAGCGTGCGGGAAGCCAGAGTCTATACCGGACAGAAGGAATCTGTTCCCCGTCTGGATGAAAAAAAGACAGCCGAAGTGAACAGTAAGGTGCAGACATTGAACATCACCAATGTCACCGGGTATCTGACCGGAAAAACCGACGGAAAGGATCGGAAATACAGCTCCTGGAAGGAAGCCTACACAGAGCATATCCGCGGCGTCGAAACAACCGAATACGACGGGTTTGCGCTGCTTTATCTCAATGATGACCGGACACCTGAACTGGTCCAGGTCGGCGCGACCTCCGCCAAAGGATCGACTGTTGTTGTATACAGAAACGGCAGGCTGGAAGAAACCTGGCTGAACCGGCGTACCTTCCGCTATCTGGAATATGAGAATCTGCTCTACAGCCCTTCCGGGGTCGAGAATCTCCACTATGACACCATTTACAGCATTGTGAGAGGAAGGCTCGTCGTCTCTGTGCAGGGGTACTATGGAAACCGGGCGTTTGCCCGCGTCCAGTATGGAAAAGACGGCAGGGAGTCCTATGATTATTATTGGGACGGTGGGGAAGTGTCGAAGATCGGATACCGGGACGGCATCTCCTTTGTCTTTGACCAGTCCAGAGCAAAGACCTGCGGGGAGGACAAAACAACGCTTTTGTCCGCGGAGGAAATTCTGGAAAAACTGAAATAATCCTTCGGTGCTTCAGGCCGGAGAACGGGCGCTGTTCTGCCGCGCTGCCGGCCCGGGAAGACAGAAGCTCCTTCCGGACGCATAACCTCCCGCCAGCCGCCTTCCGTCCGCGGATCAATGCCCGGAGGACAGGAACTACGCGCGGAAACGCGAAACCACCCGCCAGCCGCCTTCCGTCCGCGGATCAATGTCCGGAGGACAGGAACTACGCGCGAAAACGCGGAACCACCCGCCAGCCGCCTTCCGTCCGCGGATCAATGCCCGGAGGGCAGAAGCTCCGCGCACATGCGCAGATACTCCTGCTCTACTTCCTCGAACGGACGCACAGCATAGTTGAGGCTGATATGGATCGCGGGAGCAGTGTCATTCTCCTGCCATCCCAGAAGCACCTTCAAATCATACCAGAGCAAATCATCATCGATCTCTTTCAGCAGTTTCTGCTCGGTCTGCGTAAGCGCGCTCCCCAGGTATTTTTCATAGATCATCTCCAGCAGCCGGTCCTCCAGCACCTGATAAGAAGGAAGAGACTGCTTGAAAGGCCGCGGAATATCGGACAAATAGCATTCGCCGGCATCATGCAGAAGGCAGGCGAGGGCCATGCGCTCTCCAAGACCCCGGGCGAGCGCTTCCTTCGCGCAGCAGATGCAGTGCTCGCCGACGGACCAGAAGCTTTTGACATGACCATTTCCCCTGCAGAGCAGGGAAAGCGCGTGCGCGATATCTTCCAGACGGATCTTTTCCGGATCCGGGTTCATCGGCTCAAAACGGAGACCTGTATATGTCATAATAAACCGGGGCATATTCCCTCCTCATCAAAGATGTGTATTGTCTCTGACAACCGCTTCTTATCTCGACAATCCCGGTCTTTCACGACCGTGGAAGGCTCATCCCGGATGTGGGATTTCCCGACATCTTTACCCGACAAATCCCGCCGCTGTTTCGACGTGGAAAGCTTGTCACAGATGCGCGGCAGCTGTGCTTTTTTTTGCGCTTCCGGATCCGGCAGTCCCGCCGCGGGAGAAAAACACCGGTCTTTCTGCCCGGAAAGACGATTCAACGGAACGGAACGATGACGCAAGATGCGGAATGCACAAACAAGTGTTTGCGCTGATAAAGTATAGCATTCTAATTTTGAAAAAACAATCATCTTTTTTCGTGAGAAAATGGTATAATAACAGGAGTTTTTGTACGAAAATACATGTACGAAGGGAAAAACGCCCTCCTGTATCATCACAGCAGAAACAGCAGTTTAAATACAAAGGCAGACAGAGTACAGACGTAAGCAGGTCAAAGCAGACAACTGCGGATTAACAGATGATCAGCAGGCAATAAGAAGACATATAGGCAGACAGTGGGCAGACAATAAGCAGACAAACAGAAAATAAGCAGGC
>JAUNJS010000618.1 GCA_030533125.1 Eubacteriales bacterium
CCTTTATAATAATTATCTGCAATACATACCCGTGCTGCGGCTTCGCCGGTATGATTACGGGTATTGGCTCATTCGGATCAGATTTGATCCTTTACATCTGTCTGGAGGAAAACGGGTTGAAATCCATCAAACGCTTGACCGCGGGGCTTCTGATTCTTATCCTGCTTCTCGGCGTTATTCCGTCTATAGACGCGGAAGCCGCGATAAAAAAGCCCGGGAACTGCCGGTTTCTGCAGTGGAGGAACCCTTCCTTCACTGCCTGCAGGATCGCGTGGAACAAAACAGCCGGGCTGACGGACGATGATTACTATGAAATCAAGTGGACTTATACGACGGGGGAAAACTACAATCACCGCTATCAGTACAGCAAATATAATGTCCTGGATATTACAGGCCTGTCCCCCGCCCATATGTACAGGGCACAGGTCCGGGTGGTGAAGACAAACGGCATCTACGTCACAGGATACAGCAAGTGGTCCGATTACGCCTTCCTTGTGCCTCTGCCGCGGACCATCAACGGGGAGCTTGTGAACGGGAAAAAGCACTACATACAGCTGCGCTGGAACGAAATTGCAGGCGCCGCAGGCTACAGCATCTGGCTTTCCACCAGCCCCGGCGGGAAATGGCACCATTACCGGAATACCTCCGACAATGCCGGCGCTGTCAGCGCAGTCATCAAAAAGTACCGCGGACACAGACTGAAGACCTGCAGTAATTATTACGTCCGCATCATTCCCCGCTGCAGACAGTCCGGAGTCTACAGACCCGTACCGGTTCCTTCCGGTTACGAGGGGTACTGCTGGCAATACAGATTCTCTTTCTGATAGAAATAATGTAACTGATCTGTTCAGAACCTCCGCTGAGAATGATGCCGTTTTGGGAGCTTGCTCCCAAAAACGGCGCTGTTCTCAGCGGGAGGTACTGACAGGTACCGCCCCCACATGAGCAAAATGTCAATTTCTTTGTTTTTTTATTCAGAATTGAAATTTTGCGAATGCATTGTGGGGCGGTCCTGAACAGTTACGAAATAATACTGAAAAGATACCGGCGCATTCCCGTGACTTCAGATCACCGCCGTGTCAGGTTCACGCGGATCCCGCTTATATCGCTTTTATTTTGAATGGATTGTAAAAAGACATGATTCCGGACAGCATTCATATTATACGCAGCAATCGACGCACACTTTCGCTCCAGGTGAAGCGCGACGGGCAGGTCATTGTCCGTGCGCCCAGGCAGACGAGCCTTGTGGAAATCGAGGCCTTCGTCCGCAGTCACTCCGCGTGGCTGCAGAAGCATCTCGCCATGGTGGAGAAACAGAAAGCGGAGGACGCGCTGTCTCCCGCGGATCCGCTCACCATGGACGAAATCCGCAGGCTCGCCGATGAGGCCCTTCGGGTTATTCCCGCAAGGACAGCCCATTTTGCCCCGCTGGTCGGAGTTAAATACGGACGGATCACCATCCGCAACCAGCGTTCGCGCTGGGGGAGCTGCTCGGCGAAAGGCAATCTGAATTTCAACTGCCTGCTCATGCTCGCGCCCCCCGAGGTACTGGACTATGTGATTGTCCACGAACTCTGTCACAGAAAAGAAATGAACCACTCTTCCCGCTTCTGGGCGGAGGTGGCGCGCATTATTCCCGATTATGCCGTCCATGAAAAATGGCTCAAGACGGAAGGAACCCGGCTGATGCGCCGCATGACCGGATAAGGATGGCCGCACAAATAAATGAGTCAACCGGCGTAGGATTTTTCTTCGAGATTG
>JAUNJS010000619.1 GCA_030533125.1 Eubacteriales bacterium
CTCTATAACTTCCTCTATAACGAATGAAAGAAATAAAAGCTCGACAAATAAGAATTGTCGGAAATCAGCAATGTTACAGGCGCTGAATATAGTAATAAAAGCTCAATAATGCTGGTTGAACGAGCGCTCATGCTCGCCGCGCTTCGGCTTTTTTTCTTTCCGCGTGACGGCGAGATATACCTTGTAGGCAGTCATGAAGGACGCCCCGATCCCGAGGATCATCCCCGGAAGATAGACCCACAGGCCCACATGAAGCCTGGTGCAGAGCAGGTAACACGCCCCGAGGCTCATCAGCAGCGGCATCGCAAGGGAAAGCCCGAGCTGCCCCAGAAGCGTGAGCTGCGCGAAAATCTCATTCCATTTCATCTCTTTTGTTTATGTTTTTCCTGTTTTTTATACAAACCCTGCTGCGTCTTTATCCGGAATTCTGCCGCGTAAACGGCCGGAATCCCGCCGGATTTCGTACTCCGCGCGTAAATACTGTGTCCCTTCTATCATACCGTTTATTTCGAAAAAGGGCAACCGGAAAACAAAAAGGCCGTAAAAGCGGCGTACGCTACCGGTCACTCCGCGGTCCCGGAAGGTTCCGGCTCCGCCGGCTGCATCTTCTTTTTCTGCTGGGAGGCGGTGATCCGCACCGTGAGCGAGGAAGGGATGAGCCGCTGGGCAAAAACGGCGGCGCGGATCTGCGCCGAGGGAATGATCACGACGCGCCGTTTTTCCATCATCCGCAGGGCGTAGTCGACGCACTCCTCCGCGGAGATGCCGGGCAGGGCAAATGTGACATCCGCCACCTCATTGAACTCGGTATTGACCGGCCCCGGGCAGAGGCAGCCGACATAGACCGGAGAGCCGCCCTGCCGCAGTTCCTCCGCCACAGCGCGGGTGAGACTCGCCATATAGGCTTTGGTCGCGTAGTAGCCGGCCATAAAAGGCCCCGCCGGGAAAAGCCCCGCGGAAGAGGCGACATTCAGGATATACCCGCCGCCTTCGTTCTGCATTCTGTGAAGAACGTATTTGAGCAGGACGTGCTGCGCGGTCACATTGACATCGATCATGTTGACTTCGCGCATCAGGTCGGACCCCAGAAACGGGCCGCTGACTCCGAATCCTGCGTTGTTGATGAAAATATCGATCCTGCGGCCGACAAGGTCTTCGCAGAGCCGGATCAGGTCTTCCCGCCTCGCAAGGTCCGCGGGCAGAAGAAGGCATTCCGTACCGAGTTCGTTCCGCAGTGACTCCAGGCGGTCGCGCCGGCGCGCGATCAGAATCAGGGGATACCCTTCCAGGGACAGGCGCCTTGCAAACTCCATTCCGATCCCGGAGCTCGCTCCCGTGATGAGGGCATAGTTTTTCCTGCCCGCGCCCACGTTTTCCATCTCCTGCGGATCCTCCGCGGCGGCTCTGGAAATCGCTTCCTGGAAATTCTGCGCCGCGCCCTCCGCGCAGCTTTTCGCCGCGCAGAGAGCAGTCTCGCCCAGCTTCTGCCCCCTGTCTTTCAGCTGTTTCAGATAGGGCGCCGCCTTCTCCATAAAATCTTTGCCGGTAAAAATGTTCAAGACTGTCCCTCCCGATCCTGTCAGGCTTACGAGCTTTCCGCCTGATCCTCTTTGTCCGCGTTTCCGGCTGCCACCGCGGCGGCCGGCTCCGCTGCTTATTCGCTCTCCGCCGCATTTTCGGTCCCGGCGTCTTTCTCTGGCTCCGCTGCTTTTTAGCTACCGTCAGCTTTCCTGCTCTCCGCTGATTTTTGACTTTCAGA
>JAUNJS010000234.1 GCA_030533125.1 Eubacteriales bacterium
GCTATTATTATTATGCAGATAAAAAAACCGAAAAACCTCTTTCCTTCACTCTTTTAAGGGCTGCAATAAACGGATCTCCATATTATCAATATAGTTATTGGGAAGACGAAGACGGCATTGAGACAAAAGAAAAAGACTTTATTACGGACAGTAATGAGTATAGTACAATGCCTCTTCTGAAATGTATGCCCGGATGCGGGGCAATCGGACTTCTGTGGGTAGATGAAGATTTCATGAAGGAAAATGGCATCGGGGATATATCGGGAATATCCGAATTTTCTTTAGGCCTGAGCGTAGACAGTTCCGGTGATTCTCTCTTTTCCCGGACCCTTTCCTACGTGCCTGAGGGAAGCACCCCGTCTGCGGATACGGGGGACATTCAGAAACAGAAGTATCAGACCGTAGATTATGTGGAAGAAAAACAAGTGATCGCGGAAAACGATTACTTCAAGATCACTGTAGTCGGATATGAAGCAACCTATGTCGGCTTCCTGGTCCGCATGGAGGTGGAAAACAGGACAGAAAAGGAATACAGTTACTATATGGACGATCCCCTGGCAGTAAACCGGCTTGCCGGTTTTCCTGCAGTTGTTCTGGAGAAATGCAGGGTTCCTGGAGGTGGAAAGGGAGAGCTGACGGTCTACATTGATACAGCTGATTTTAAGAAGTACAATATCCGGTCTGTTGACGAATTACGTTTTCTGTTTCGCGCGGAATCTGCCGATCTTCAGGCGGCAAGGGATGCTTACTATGCTGATAATAACAATGAAAAAAACCGTGAAAAATATTATGCTCTTAATGACTCGGACTGTCAGGAGCTGTATTGTGCCGCATTTCCCACAGGATTAACGGAGGAGACTGTTGTTCCTGCTGTATCCCTCAGCGGTGTCGATTATGATTCCTTCCCCACAGGTTATTACACAATAGCTTTTAAAAGAAACACGGACGGGGATCTCTACGATGACGGGCTTGATGTCTGGTTTACCAATAATGATTCGGAAAATCCTCTTGATCTCTCACTGGACGAGGTGAAAGTAAACGGAAATACGATGAATCATAAGAGAGAGCATGATTCTGAAGACCGGGAGTACAGTTACTCAATGGGCACTGTTCCGCCCCTCTGCACAGGCAGTCAGATGATTATGAAGTATAACAGGAGCCGGTTTCTGCCGTGGGATATACTGGAGGAAAACGGAATCGCCGAAGAAGGAAAAATCTCCGTCTCTTTCGAGATCTATACGGAGATCTTCTCAGATTCGTTTCACTCATCCGATTCAGATATCCCTGAATTAGGACTGAATGATTTTGAAGTTGAAATCAGGTCTCCTGCTGCTTTATCGGAAGAAAAAACGATTTCCTTCCATACAACTGACATGGATGGGAATGAAGTGGACAGCAAGGATATCTTTGCCGGGCACAAAGTCACCATGGTCAGCCTGTGGGCTTCGTGGAACGGACCTTATGTGCGAAAGATTCCCGAGCTGGTATCGCTGAGCAAAAACTATGAGGATAAAGACTGCCAGGTGATCGGCGTCTGCCTGGATGCCAATGAGTCAAAGGAAAAAGCCATGGCAATCCTGGAGGAAAACAACGTCAGTTTCCAGAACTTCTTCCCGCCGGAAAATGTGAATGAAACACTTCCCTCAAAAGTCATCCCGACCACATATTTTGTGGACAGTGAAGGAAACTACCTCGCGGATCCGATTGAAGGGTATGATTTAGAACGCTGCGCGACAGTCCTCAAAGCACTTCTGAAAAAAGAAAAATAACGGTGGCAGGATCTCCCGGCCGGAAGCGGGGATAATTTGATATCTCCGAACCGGCCGGGGAGAGAGCCTTCTGAAAACAAGTCAGATTGTGCTATTGTTACAAAAGCAGGTGCAAAGCGCACCTGCTTTTTGTATAATGGGAAAGCGGGAAATATGTGCCAATCCTTGAACTAAAATCCATGAAATAGTATCCGGGAAAAATCTATAAAAGAAATCTGCCGGACAGAATCTGCCAAAAGGAATCCGGGAAATGAAAATCTGTTACAACTGTTTTAATGAAATACCTGACAGCGCAAAGACCTGCCCGTGCTGCGGGAGCATTGTGGAACTGCAGAACGGGGACAAGGACCCTCAGGCGCTGCCCTGCGGCTCTGTCCTGAACGGGAAATACATCATCGGGCGCGTCCTGGGGCAGGGCGGCTTCGGCATCACGTATGTCGGACAGCAGTATGATACGAAACAGCTCGTCGCGATTAAAGAGTATTATCCCGGGACGATCGCAACAAGGAGCGCGGATCACTCTGTCATCCCTTTCAGTAAAGATAAGAGAGGAGACTATGAATACGGAAAAAAACAGTTTCTGGACGAGGCGAAGACACTCTCGGCCTTTATCGGCAGCCCCAACATTATAAGGGTATACGGTTATTTCGAGGAAAACGGGACAGCCTATTTTGTGATGGAATATGTGGAGGGCAAGAGCCTCAGGCAGTACATCGCAGACCGCGGGGGCCGCGTTTCATGGGAAGAAGCGTGGAATCTTCTGAGACCGGTTCTGGACGCGCTGTTCGAAGTGCATTACAGGAATATCATCCACAGAGACATCAAACCTGACAATATCATCATCATGAAGAGCGGGAGCGCGAAGCTCATAGACTTTGGCTCCGCCAGATACAGCCATGGGGAGAAGAGCAAGAGCCTGACGACGATACTTACCCCCGGCTATGCGCCGCTGGAACAGTACTTCAGCCGAGGCAGACAGGGTCCGTGGACGGATGTCTATGCACTGGCCGCGACGATGTACTTCTGTATTACGGGAAAAGTGCCGATCGAGTCCGTCGAGCGGTCCGTCAACGACGATCTGAAAAAACCGTCCGAGCTCGGAGTTTCCATCCCGGATTACGTGGAGGCAGCCCTCATGAAGGCGCTCTCCGTCAGGGTAGAGGACCGTTTTAAGTCGACTTATGATTTCAGAAATGCCCTTTTTGAGGGAAAGAATCAGAAGGAAGTAAAAGGTGCCGGAAATGACCTGTCCGGCGGAGGACAGCATCCCCACAGGGACAGTGATGATGTCAGAAAACTGCAATTCTTCAGGAACGGCTCCATTGGCGGAGGACCGGAGATCCGGGAAAAAGAAGAAATAAAGAATCAGGGGAAATCAAAATCGGACATTCAGCTCAAGAGCCGGACTGTCCGGCTCAAAAAAGTCAAACTGACTGCGTTGATTATTGCACTTATGGCATTTGCGGGCTTTGTCTTGTTATACATCGGCAGCTCTTTGAAATCCGGAAGCGGGACAGGCGGATCTGAACAAACAACCGAAACCGTAGAGCAGGACGATTCTTCCGTGTCGGCAGACGGTACCCCAAAAGAGGAATCCCTGGAGAAATACCGGCCTTCAGATGATCCCATGGAGCTTTCCGATACCTGGGAGGAGATTGCCGCAGCAGGAAATGACGGCACGTATAAGGACAGATACCGGATCGGCGACACGAAAAAACTCGACATGAGATCGGAAGGGATCATAACCATGAGACTTGTCGCGATGGATGAGGACGAGCTGTCGGATGGGAGCGGAAAAGCTCCCATGACGTGGGTGGCCGACGAATTCCTGCAATCAGCGCACAATATGAACAAAGAATGGACAAATAAAAGCGGGTGGGAAGCATCCGGAATGCGTACCTGGCTGCGGAAGACAGTCATGCCGCTGATGCCGGAAGAAGTGCGGAGCAGCATCCGCGAGGTGACCAAGTACTCCTATTCTTATGATAAAGGAAAGAGTGTAACAACGAAGGATACCATCTGGATCCCGTCCGCAAGGGAGGTATTCCTTGCAGATAATCAGGACTGGGTGAATGAATACTGCGAAAAAAAAGGAGCAGCGTACACCGGTGTGTTTACGGATGATGGATCCCGTATGAGGAGCCGGGACGATGATTCCGGTGCCTCCTGGTGGTGGCTGCGTTCCGCGGACTGCGACGACTCCTACAGGTTCGGCTGCGTGTACAGCGATGGCGGACACAGCAACGCCGGTGCCGGCTCCGGCAGTGGCGTGGTTATCGGTTTCTGCTTTTAATTCCGCCCTGTTGCAGGATGAATCAAAAACTGCTCCGCTGCGTGGACGTGATCGCAGCAAACTGAGCGTGGTTTCCGCTAGTTAATGTTTTCCCTGAATCAGGCAGGCCTTGTCCCGGCGGAGAAGCAGGAAAAATACAGAAACAAGATAAAAGAGATAAGCTGCTGTAACAGACGTTAACTCTTGAAGAACGCAGAGGTTGTTGACTATGAGTGACACACAAGTACACCTCCGGAGCGTTTTCTGGGAGGCGACTCTGCGCTGCAATGCGGGATGCCCGTTCTGCGAGAGCCGCTGTGGAGAGAAAACCGGACCGGAGATTGACGGAGAGACTGTTTATAAGACTTTTGCCTCGATTTCAAAATCATATGAACCCTCGCGGATCATGGTCAATGTCACCGGCGGGGAGCCGCTTCTGCGACAGGATCTCTTTGAAGTGATGGGCCGTATCCATCTTCTGGGCTTCCCTTGGGGCATGGTGACAAACGGGTCCCTGATCACGGAAGAAAAGATCCGCCTGATGAAGGAAACGGGCATGAGAACCATCTCCGTCAGCATTGACGATCTGTTTGAGAAGCATGAAAAGCTCCGCTGTCTTCCGGAAAGGGCTTTTCATCAAATTGTGAAAATGCTGCAGGAGCTGGATCGGGAACAGTTTTTGGACACCATCCAGATTACGACAGTTGTGACCAGGAACAACATCGGTTCTCTGGAGGGGATGCTGGAATTTTTCCGTCAGCTGCCTGTTGATTCCTGGAGACTGGCGATCGTTGATCCGATCGGGCGGTGCCGGGAACAGGAAGGACTCCTTCTTCGTTCCGAAGAGCTGGACCGGTTTTTTGCCTTTCTGAAGAGGCACAGATTCAATGCGAAGCCTGTGCTCACAACAAGCTGCAGTCATTATCTGGGTCCCAGAGACAACCTGTACCGCGCGCGATCTTTTCACTGCGAAGCCGGAAAAGGCGTTGCCAGCATCCTGGCCGACGGTTCTATCTTCGTATGCCCGAATGTCCCGAGACGAAAAGAACTGATCCAGGGAAATATCACACACGATGATTTTGTTAAGATTTGGGAAGAAGGATTCAAATGGTTTCGCAATCCTGACAACCGTCGTGTCGGGGACTGTCAAAAATGTCCGGAATGGAGCCTCTGCAGAGGGGACAGTCTTCATACATGGGATTTTGACAATAATAAACCGAATTTCTGTTATATGCATTACGAGGCTTCTCCGGTGGACAGCTTCGGGCAGCAGCCCGAAGCGGACAGAAACCGCGACAGTTCCGGGCAGCAGCCGGACGCGGACAGGACTCGAAACCCGGACAGTTCCGGGCAGCAGCCGATGCCAGACAGAATTTGCAGCCTGAGCAGTTTCGCG
>JAUNJS010000235.1 GCA_030533125.1 Eubacteriales bacterium
CCGATGCTGTATCTGGCGGAGCCGAAATCCAGGAGCTTCACGTTCCCGTCTCTCATGATCACAATGTTGTCCGGGGTGACGTCCCTGTGGGTGATCCCCTTTCCGTGGACAGCGGACAGGGCATCCATAACCGGCGTCAGGATCCGCAGAGCCTCTTCCCAGGAGATCCTGCCGCCCTTCCCCGTGAGGTACTTCTTCAGGCTGATGCCGTTCACGTACTCCATCACGAAGTAGGCGGTGCCGTTCTCCTCGAAATAGCTGCTGACCCTGACGATATTGGGATTGCCGATGAACTCCGCGAGGGTCTTCGCCTCCTCCAGGAAGCGCTCCTTCCCGTACTCGAAATTAGCAGCCCTCTCCTGGTTATAGGGGACGACCGAACTGGATGCCTCGCGGATCGCCATGGCGTCCGGATAGTATTCCTTGATCGCGACAAGCTTTTTCGACTGATATTCCTGTGCGACATAGGTAACCCCGAAGCCGCCCTGCCCCAGGACGCGGCCGACGAGATACCGGCCGGCCAGGACAGAGCCGCAGGGCAATGCGTGCGGGTAGTGCACCGCGTTTGAAATGTCCGCCGCAAGACCGCAGTTTGAGCATACTCTGGCGGTATCCGGCAGTTCGTGAAAACAGTTATAACAGGTTTTCATAAGGCAGATTCCTCAATAATAAAAAACAATGGGGTCGGACTAAACATCAACTCCGATTATAACATTACAGATTTTTAAATCCTCCAACTTCTTTCCGCTTTTTCCCGAAAAAACTGCCGGCTCTCAGAGAGCCGGCAGTCGTTTTTCATCCGGACATTCTTCTGCAGTGATGAACGGCACAATCCTTTGGTCCACGTCTTTCTCACTGGCAGAATTCGGACTTATTGTTATTTTGATCCACATCTTTTTTATCGGCAGAGTCGGGCTTTTTACTCCTTTGCTCCCATCTTTTTCAGATATTCCTTTGCGTCTTCATTGCCCTGCTCAGCCGATTTTGTATACCATTGAAAAGCCTTTCCATTTTTCCTTTCTACACCCAGGCCAAATTCGTACATGTATCCCGGATTGAACTGTGCTTCGACATTTCCCTGTTCCGCGGTTGATATACTGTTCCACAGGCACGAATCCCGGCGTCAGGACCGCTGTCAGGCTCTGGCTCTTCTCTCCGTAGCTGTAATTCGCCGCTCCGAAATCGATGAGCCTGGCAGTCCCTTCCTCCGTGACGATGATAATGTCGGGTTTTATGTCCCTGTGAATAATCTTCCTGGCGTGTATTTCCGACAGGGCATCCAGAACAGGCTTCAGGATTTTGGTCAGTTCTGTGATCCCGTGACAGAAAAGCTGAGGCTGTATGGATTAATGTTATTGTTCTCATCGTGACTGAAGATGTAAAAATATGCCTGTTCAGAGCCGGGCAGCATGCAGAAACTGATGATTGTATCCTCTGATGGAGCGATTTCCCTGATGTATCCGTTTCCTGAGCCGTCGGGAAAGAGCTTCCAGAGTTCATGTTTATTTTCAGGCGTCTCTAGAACATAAAACAGCCGTCCGTCAAAGAAATTGAGTTTGCGTATATCCCCTTCCTGATTTAAGTCAAGGATTTTCGTTACTGTTCCGTCAACATCGACTCTGTATATTTCTTTGGAGCCAAATTGGCAGTACAGGGCTGAGCCGTCTGTGATCATACAGCTGTTCTTTCTTTCCGCGACTGTGCGGGCATCCGAGCCATCCGGATTGATGGAAGTGATCCCGTTTAATCCGTTATAATAAATCCTTCCGTCAATAAAGCATAAACTGTCAAAGATATTGTTATTAATATCGTAATCCTCCGCGATCAGATCCGCCTTTGTCACAGCAGTCCCGTCCTCGTTATTCATTTCTTCCAGGCTGACCCTGTAAAGATGATGTGTGTCGTGTCTGTTTGTAAAATAACACCATCCCTCGTGGATATATACAGTGGAAGGGGCAGTATCGTGATCGGCAGATCCGTCATAGACCTTTGTTTTGTTGCTGCCGTCAAGGTCGCAGCGCCAGATCCCGAAACCGCTTTGATAATAAATATGATCCCCGTATATATTCAAATACTCTCCGGCTGACTTCAGGACCAGCGTGCCGTCCTCCATCTTTCCGTCCTGAAACATATACAGCTTGCTTTGGAACAGCATATAATATGCATCCCCATGTTTTGCAAAATAACCCTGGTTGTAAAAATTGGAAGAGGTTATGCCTTCTTCCGCGTTTTCGGAAATGCTGCCTGTCTGTTTTTCCTGTGGCTGTGTTTCGTTTCGGGTATTCCCGCCGTCAGTATTTTCCACAGAGTTTTTTCCAGAATCCTCTGCAGTCTTCTCTCCGCTCCCTGTTCCTTCTGAATTATCCGATTGATCCGTATTTTCTGGTTGATCCGTATTATCCTCACTCCCGGTACTATACGCCTTTTTTTCATCCTCCGTTGTTATGATTACGGTTGTCGTGTCGGGAAGACTCTCCAGTGGAGAATAGTCCTTGACAGGGTTGTCCACGATAGAGAATTCTCTGAGGTTTGTCAGTCCCGCAGCCGGAGTGAGATCTTCAACTCTGTTATGTGATAATAACAGTTTTTCAAGTCCGGTCAGGTTCTGCAGCGGCTGGATGTCGGAGATTTTGTTGTTGATCAGACTGAGTTCTTTGAGTCCTGTCAGATCCTGAAGAGGAGAAATGTCTGAGATTTTGTTCCCCCAGATATACAGGTACTCCAGCTTCTTAAGATCCTTCAGTGTACTGATGTCACTGATCGTATTTGACCCCAGATTCAGGTGTTTCAGGTTCTCCAGATTTTTCAGCGGGGAAATATCTTCGATCTCATTGTCAATCAGGCAGAGCTTCTCCAGCTTTTCAAATGACTCCAGCCCGGTCAGATCCCTGATCCTCTCCGCGTCCGCAACAAAGTAGCCGTCTACGAGATTATTGTATGACAGTTCTGTCAGCCCGTCTGTCTCTGAAACCAGAATATCGCGATCCTCTATATGCAATGTCTCCTGGATCGCTTTCTTTAATACCGGGTCAGGGATATTAACCGTCTTATTCCTGTTAAGAAAGTAAAAACAGACCAGGAGGAGAACACAGCCGGCGACGGCCGCCGCCAGGGCTTTGGGAAATATCTTTTTGGCCGGTTCCGGGGGCGGCGGGTCAACCAGTATTTCTTCGGGATTCGTAGTCACCGCTGCTTTAAAGTCTCCCATTGACTGGAAACGATCCTCCGGATTGACAGCCAGTGCCTTCATGAGAGCTTCCTCTGCATAATCAGGCAGTGAGCAGCCAAGTTCCGAGGGACGGACAATGGTGTCGCTGTGCATTCTGTCCACGGAATCCGGCACTCCCCTTCCGGTGATCATGTTGTAGATCGTGGCGGCGAGAGCATACACATCTGTCCATGGTCCCTGATTTCCATGCCTGGAGTACTGTTCCACGGGCGCAAAACCGTGTTTCAGGATTACAGAGAGACTCTGGCTCCGCTCTCCCATGCTGTATCTCGCCGCCCCGAAATCCAGAAGCTTCACAGTTCCGTCTTTTGTAAGAGCGATATTATCGGGAGAGAGATCCCGGTGGATAAAGCCTGCTTTATGTACATATTCCAGCGCGTTCATGATCGGAAGAATGAGATCCATTGTCTCCTTCCAGGAGAGCCTTCCTCCCTTCTTTCGTACATAGCTCTTCAGGCTCTCCCCATCCACATATTCCATCACGAAATAGGCGGTTCCGTTTTCTTCAAAGAAACTGCGAACGTTGACGATATTGGAATTCCCCGATAGTTTGTTGAGTGTCAGAGCCTCATTTTTGAACATGTCACGCCCGTAATCATAGACGTTATCCCCGGAAGCACTGACTGGGAGAACGGACACCTTGCCGGAACGCGATGCAAAACCGCTGGGAAAAAACTCCTTGATTGCAAGAAGTTCCTTGGTGTTGTAGTCCTGCGCTATGTACGTGATTCCGAAGCCGCCCTGTCCGAGCACCTGCCCGACGATGTATCTCCCATGGAGAACCGTACCCGGAGGCAGTGCCATCGGATTTAAATAATGCAGGTTTTTTCCCTGATCAAACCCGCAGTTAGGACAGAACGTCTTCGCATCATCCATTTCATGAAAACATCTGTAACAAATCTTCATAACTGTAAATACCTCCCGGTTATTTCCGGATCCACCCTGGTGATGGAGGGACTGCCGGTCTGCTCTGCCGGCGTCTCTGCCTCCTGCGGGAACTGTTCCGGCGGACACAGAGATGCGGTGCTTATGACAAAAGTGTATATATTCGTTTTCCCAAGCAGTACACTACGATTCCTTCAGATGGGCCTCCGAAGACTTTGCCTCAGACAGCGCAAGTCAGATGCAGCAGCGGAAAGGCATCTGTCCAGGGAGATCATCTGAAGCGTTCCGGTTGCGACTGTCGCGCAGAACACGAAGGGGAAACCTAAAAGGTGGACAAGACCCGTCTGATTCAGGAATAAGCATTATAGACAGAAGCCGATGAGCACGCCGTCTGCGTTATAGGCATCGTAGTAAGAATAGCTGCCGTCCCGTTTCACACCGTAAAAAAATAATTCAGGGAGTTATAAGCAGAGCTTTGGGAGCGCAGCCACCATGAGGATGCGTTATCTGTACCGTCCCGGCTTTTTGTTCGTGTTTCATCATCTTTAAAAGAAGTAGTATAAGCTGCTCCTTCTTTCTCCATCCAAGATTCTTCACTATGGTCGGCATAAAAGACTTCTCTCTTGGAAGGTATCCATATAGTGTCTCTCGTTGTCACTTCCTTGTCGATCTCGTAAGAATGAGAATACTTGATCACCTCGCGAATGTTGGTCCGCACGTCTTTCGGCATGAGCGGCAGGACTGTCTCCCGCAGCCAGGCGCGCATATCGGATGTTTCCCATCCGCCTTCATTATCCCATCTAGTATTAATAATGTGCTCTGACTGCAGGAGCTCGTCAGCGATCCACGTCATAGGGGCTTTTCCGCTGCCATCCGCGAGCTCGTCCTCGTCCATCGCGACGAGTTTCATGGTTATGACGCCTTCGGATCCCATGTCGAGTTCTTTCGTGTCTCCGATCCGGTATCTTTCCTTATAGGTCCCGTCGTGCCCTGCTGCAATGATCTCCTCCCACGTATCAGAAAGTGCCATGGGATCATCCGATGTGCGGGATATCTGCCAGGTTTCTTCTGAACAGCAACTGCTGAACAGTTACTGTTTCTCAAAAACTGCCGGCTCTTATTAGAGCCGGCAGTCGGTTTTCTTCCGGGTACCCCTATGCAGCGATGAACGGCCGGATGATCTGTCTTCCGTGGAGAATACTGTCTCCGCAAAGAACATCGGGAAGATCCTGATAGGCTGATCGCTGATGGTCCTTTACTGCCTGTGTCCCCCAAAAATCGTTATCTTGCAGC
>JAUNJS010000236.1:0-1542 GCA_030533125.1 Eubacteriales bacterium
GGCGCATAGCGGGCTATGTAACTGAATCCCGCCCTGTGAGATCGGAGAAAAAGACGCGCCGGATGGAGCATTTATTTGCGTGGCAATCCTAAGTACAGCGATAGGATATTATATGGCACGAAAAACTAATAATAAGAACGGAACCACCGGCGGCAGTACCGGAAGCGCTGCCGCGAAAAGATCCGGGAGCAGAAAGACCGGAAACAGGTCTTCTTCCTCCGGAAGAAAGAAGTCCGCGTCTTCCGCAGGCAGGGCATCGTCCTCCTCCCGGAAAACCGGAACGACTTCCGCGAAAAAAAGAGCTTCCGCTGCTTCCTCCCGCAAAAACGCCGCTCTCGAGAAGGCAAGGCAGGAGAAAATGCTCCGTGAGCGTGAGATCCGGATGGATCTTGCGCTTCTTGTGCTGCTTTTCCTGACAGTTTTTGTATTCATGTCCCTCCTCGGGTTCGGAAAAGGCGTGGGCAAAGCGCTCGCGGACCTGCTGTTCGGCTTCTTCGGCTTCAGCGCCTGGCTTTATCCCGCCTGGCTTTTCCTTTACGGCGTTCTGCTGATCACCCGGAAAGGAGGCCGGCAGAGGCTTCCCCGGATGCTCTCCCTGCTCCTGCTCCTCGTGGTCGTGCAGACGGCGGCGCATTTAAAACTCCATGTGACGAATGAGATTTCCCTGGAGACCCCCTTTGATGCCTCGGAGACATTCCGCCTGTGCGCGAAGATCCAGGGGGGCGGAGGCGTCATCGGCGGATGGATCGCCCGTATTCTTTACCGGATTTTCGGGCTTGTAGTCAGCGGGATCCTCCTCGCTGCTCTCGCGGTCGCGGGAATCATCCAGGTGTTCCGTTTCTCGCCCGCAGGCTTTCTCCGCAGGAGGAGGCGCGCCCGGGAGGCGGCTTCCGATTTCCATGAAAGAAGAGGGTTCTATCGTCAGCAGCGTCTCGAGGAACTGGACAGGGAAGAGGAGGAAGCGCTCGACAGGCAGGCGGAGCGGATTCTCCGCCGGGAGGATGAACTCGAGAGAAGAGCGCAGGCGGGAAGGGAAAGGGAAACCGCCAGGCGCGCCAGAAGGCGCTCCGCCGGTTCCGGGATGGACCTGGAGGAAATCCGGGTTTTGGATCCCGGACGCCGGACACGGACAAGAAGCCGGAGGCCGGAGACAGAAACTTCCGGGAACAGGATAAACCCTGCCGCCGCGCCGGCGCGGCGGGATGTCCATGAAATTACCGTCCTGACTACGGAGACAAAGGATCCGCTGACAATCCCCGCGGTTGACCGCCGCGGTACCGGTTCTTCTTCTCCCGGCACGGTTCCGGTCCGGCCGGTCCGCGCGCGCGGCGATTCGCCCGAACCGGACGGCACGCGTTTCGAAAGGTCATCCACTTCGTCCGCGCCCCGGGCCGCTTCACTGCCGCCCGAAACCAACCGCCCGAAGGATCCCGGGACGGAAACCACTTATATGGACGCAGGCGGTGGAGCAGCATCCGGAACGACATCGGCTGCGGGCAGCGGCAGCGGATTTGGCATGACAGCGGCTGCAGGCACGGGTTC
>JAUNJS010000236.1:1642-5404 GCA_030533125.1 Eubacteriales bacterium
CGGCTGCGGGCAGCGGCAGCGGATTTGGCATGACAGCGGCTGCAGGCACGGGTTCTGCAGCCGGAGAAACAGCGGCTTCGGGCAGCGTCAGCATATCCGGCCTGACGGCGGCCGCAGGGGGCGGTCCCGCTGCCGGAGAAACAGCGGCGGCGGGCAGTCTCCCGGATGCCGGGATGACAGCGGCCGGGGAACAGCCGGAACTGCAGGAAATCTCCGTGCACAGGGAGAAGAACAATCCCAAAACCGGGCCGGTCGGCCGCACAGCGCACTCCGGACGGGGAAGCACCTACACCGCGCCTCCTTTTGATCTTCTGGAAAAGGGAAGCCGGGACGCGGACGAGGAAACGGACCGCGAACTGAAAGAAACCGCGTATCTCCTGCAGGAGACGCTCCGCACCTTCGGCGTACAGGTAACCATTACGGATATCAGCCGCGGGCCTTCTGTCACGCGCTATGAGCTCATGCCCGATCAGGGCGTGAAAGTCAGCAGAATCGTCAATCTTTCCGACGATATCAAACTCCGCCTGGCCGCGACAGATATCCGGATCGAGGCGCCGATTCCCGGCAAGTCCGCCATCGGAATCGAAGTGCCGAACAAACATAACTCCACCGTCCAGCTGCGGGATATTCTGGAATCCAGGGAATTCCGCCGCTACGACGGAAAGCTTCCTTTTTCCGTGGGCAAGGACATCGCCGGCAAGATTATCATCGCGGATATCGCGCGCATGCCCCATCTGCTGATCGCGGGCGCGACCGGTTCCGGCAAATCCGTCTGTATCAATACCGTCATCCTGAGTATTCTGTACAAGACATCCCCGGATCAGGTCCGGCTGCTGATGATTGATCCGAAAGTCGTCGAGCTGAGTGTCTATAAGAAAATCCCGCACCTGATCATTCCTGTGGTCACCGATCCCCGCAAGGCTTCCGCGGCGCTGAACTGGGCAGTCGCGGAGATGGAAAACCGGTACAAGCTGTTTGCCGCGGCAGGCGTCCGGGACCTGAACGGATACAACGCGCTCGCGGAGGAATGGCGGCAGAAAATCGAAGCGGAAAGCGGCGTTTCCGTCTCCATCAAACAGGGAGCCGGAAGCGGACCGCTTCCCCGTCTGGTCATTATTGTGGATGAGCTGGCAGATCTCATGATGGTTTCCAAGAGTGAAGTCGAGAGCTCGATCTGCCGTCTCGCCCAGCTTGCGCGCGCGGCCGGCATCCACCTGATCATCGCCACACAGCGTCCCTCCGTGGATGTCATCACCGGCCTGATCAAAGCCAACATGCCAAGCCGCATCGCGTTCGCGGTCTCCAGCCAGGTCGATTCCAGGACAATCCTGGATATGGCGGGCGCCGAAAAGCTGATCGGGAAGGGCGACATGCTCTTTTATCCCCAGAATTATCAGAAACCGGCCCGTATCCAGGGTGCCTTTGTCTCGGATGAGGAGGTTATCCGGGTCGTCAAATACATCAGCACCAACAATGCCTCGCAGACCCGGGCGCAGGAGGATGAATCCGGAGAGATCGCGCGGCAGATTGAAAACATCGAGGAGAACGGCATGCCCGTTTCCGGAGCGGAGGAAGTCAAGTCTGTTCCGGGAAGGGATGAGTATTTTGCCGATGCCGGTCGTTTTATCATCGAAAAAAACAAAGCCTCCATCGGCCTTCTCCAGAGGGTCTTCAAGATCGGCTTCAACCGGGCCGCCAGAATCATGGACCAGCTGGCCGAGGCCGGCGTCGTGAGCGAGGAAAGCAGCACCCGGGCGCGGCAGGTCCTGATGACGATCCCGGAATTTGAAAACTACCTGGAAAACGAAACCTGACGCATGGAATCCGCGGTTTTTCCGAAAGCGGATCCCGCCCCGCAGGATTCGAAAACCATCCCGGAGAACGAACGCTTCGATCAAAGAAAGCCTGTATTTCAGAATATCAACCTGTTTATATTGATATTTTGTGAAAAATATACATGGAATTCTTTTGGAAAATGAATTATATTCATCTATTGGGGAATTTTATTCTTTCCCGCGCAATCCCGGGAAACGCAGTCCCGGGATCCGCGCGCAGCAGAAATAACCGTTCCGGTTTATTAAACGGGTCTTATGAAGAATACTGTTCCCGGCACATGCACAGCCCGTTCCGGGATATCCGTTCCGCCCGGAACTGTCAAACTGTATTCAATGTACCATTTTTGTATTTTGTAGGAGGATAACATGTTCAAGATTCTTAAGAAGGAAAATCTTGCTCCGAACATCTTTCTGATGGACGTGGAGGCACCCAGGATCGCGAAAAACGCGCTGCCGGGACAGTTTCTGATCGTCCGCGTGGATGGCGAAGGCGAGAGAATTCCGCTGACAATCTGTGATTACGACGCCGCGGCCGGCACGGTTCAGATCGTGTTCCAGGTCGTCGGCGGCGAGTCCTACCGGATGTCGCTTCTGGAAGAAGGCGACTGCTTCCACGACGTGGTCGGCCCCCTCGGAAAGCCCTCCGACCTCACGGAGCTTCCGATCGAAGAGCTCAAAAAGATGAAGATCTGCTTCATCGCCGGCGGTGTGGGAACAGCCCCTGTGTACTGCCAGCTCAAATGGCTCCACGACAACGGTGTAACGGTGGACTGCATCCAGGGCGCGAAGACAAAGGACATCATTATCCTCGAGGAAGAGATGCGCGATGTCTCGAACCTTCATATCTGCACGGACGACGGCTCCTACGGGATCAGCGGCAACGTCACCGTCGCGCTTCAGAAGCTGTACGACGAAGGCATGCGCTTTGACCGCGTCGTAGCGATCGGACCGATGATCATGATGAAATTCGTCTGCCTGATGACCAAAAAGCTGGGTATTGAGACCGTCGTCAGCATGAACCCCATCATGGTGGACGGCACCGGTATGTGCGGCGCCTGCCGTCTGATGGTCGGCGGCAAGGTCAGGTTCGCCTGCGTGGACGGACCCGAGTTTGACGGACACCTCGTCGACTTCGACCAGGCTATGCAGAGAAGCCGCCTGTATGCCACCGAAGAGGGACGCCTCTACCTGAAAGCAAAGGAAGGCGGCACACATCACGGCGGCTGCGGGAACTGCGGCTGACACCCTCTACGCGAAGCCGTTCAAGAGCAAACGAAAGGAAGGATACAATGGCACAAGATATGATGGTCAGAATTCCTGTTCGTGAGCAGGAGCCGAAAGTCCGCGCCACGAATTTTGAGGAAGTATGTCTCGGATATAACAAGGAAGAGGCGGAGGCGGAAGCACAGCGCTGCTTAAACTGCAAGAACCCCCGCTGCGTGCAGGGATGTCCCGTTTCCATCGACATCCCCGGATTTATTTCAAAGGTCAAGGAAAGCGACGTGAAGGGCGCCTATGAGGTCATCAGCAAATCCTCCGCGCTCCCGGCTGTCTGCGGCCGGGTCTGCCCGCAGGAGACCCAGTGTGAAGGCGTCTGCGTGCGCGGCGTCAAGGGCGATCCCGTCTCGATCGGCAAGCTCGAGCGCTATGTGGCGGACACCGCCCGCGCGATGGGAATCAAGCCCTCCACGGACGCGGCTCCGAAGGGCAAAAAGGTCGCCATCATCGGCTCCGGCCCTGCGGGCCTTACCTGCGCGGGCGACCTCGCGCGCATGGGCTACGATGTCACGATCTTCGAAGCGCTCCACAAGGCGGGCGGCGTCCTCGTCTACGGCATTCCCGAGTTCCGTCTTCCCAAGGAAGCGGTCGTCGAGAAGGAGATCGAGAACGTCAAGGCGCTCGGCGTCAAGATTGAGACCGACTGCAT
>JAUNJS010000620.1:0-527 GCA_030533125.1 Eubacteriales bacterium
GGAGATTTATTCTGCCCGGAGATTAATTCGCCTGCGCGGGCGCTTCCGCCGTTTCCGGGGCAGACGCTGTTTCCGCGGCCGCTCCCTCTTTCTCCGGGACAGGCGCCGTTTCCACTGTTGCCCCTGTCTTCTCCGGGAATGCGGCGCTGACCGCCTCCTCGTCAGAGATCATTCCTTTGTCCCTGGAGCGGATCTTGTCAATGACCTCGGGAATCATGTCCATAACATGGGTGAGACTTGTCTGATCCTTGACATTGACGACTTTCGCGATGTCATTCTTAATGATCAGTACCGCGGTGGGGCTCATCTTCGCGGAAAAGCCGCCCATTCCGCTGTCCTTGCGCTCCGCGCCGTTGGATCCGGCTCCGACCCCGATGCTGACATCGGAGAGCGGAATAATGATGGTTTCCCCGATGATGACCGGCTCGCCGACCACTGTCTTGGAGGTAAGAACGCCGTTTGCTCCCTCCATCAGGGATTCCAGGACATGGGAAAAGCTGTTCTTTTTACCGTTTGTCTTTATGCCG
>JAUNJS010000620.1:537-1737 GCA_030533125.1 Eubacteriales bacterium
CCGTTCCCATTTCCGTTTCCATTGCCGTTTCCGTTCCCGTTCTTTTTTTCTTCCATGATAACCCTCCGCTCTATTGCCTTGTTATTTCCAGATCGCTGCCGGGGTCAGCCGGCACGGCATGCATAATTTATAAATAAACAGATATTCTCTTTGTCAGTAAAAATTCTCTTTGTACATATGAATTCTCTTCATTGGAAAATGAAAAAACTCTGCTTTTTCCCATGCATTCCCATACAGTTTTTACAGCGCGCACTCCGCCGCGCGGTCCTTTTCCTTTCTCTCCGCAGCCGGCCCTCTCCGGAGCCTGGTCAGCAGTCGGCGAACGTCACGATTGAACAGAATCCTGATTCCGGGGAAGAGAAAGACGTAAAAGCGGATGGTTCCTCTCGCCGCCCAGTGCAGGTCATATCGATATTGTTCGTAATCCGTATCAAGCAGAACATGTCCCGCTGTCAGAGGATACAGGATTCCCTGCGCCGAGAAGACCCCTGCGCTCCGGGCCGGATCGCCGAGCCCGAGAACGCCTGTCAGCCCCCAATGGGAAGGAAGCACCTTCCGCAGGGCATGAAGCGCCTGTTCTATCATCCTCGCTTTTGCGCGCATTCCGTATTCCGTCCCGAACAGGGCGTATAGAGCGTCGTCGGCTCTGTCATACGCGCGCTGCACGCGCGTCAGAATCCGGTCGATCCGTTCCTCGATTCCCGGCTTCTCTTTCTCGTCCGGAGTTTCCTCCTTTTTCTCCCCCGCAGCCTTTTTCTTCCCTCCGAGCAGCTGTTTCAGCTTTTCCTCCGGAACAGGGATTCCGAAAAGACGCAGCATCAGCCGGATTCCTCCGTCATACGAAACAGCCGTCCGCACCGCTCCCAGAAGCCAGCGGATTTCCACAGTGACGGAAACATCTTTTTTCAAATCCAGATGCAGCACCTCGGGGCTGCCCCGCGGGTCGTCGATGTCCCCGGAAAACGAGTACCGGAAGGGCATAAACAATACCACGAGCAGGAGCAGAATCCCGATCAGAAACAGCACGAGAAGGAGGATTAGTATTGTTTTCAATACGGTCAGCAGAACCGCCATCCGATCATACCTCCCTCATTGGTTATTTTTACCGAACACCTTCTTCAGAAACCCTTTTGCACGGTTTCCTGCTGAGGGATTTCCTCTTTCGGAAGGATCTTTTCCGGAATGATTTCTTTCGGAAGG
>JAUNJS010000237.1 GCA_030533125.1 Eubacteriales bacterium
GTACGCCACCTTGCCAAGGTGGAGGTCGCGAGTTCGAGCCTCGTCTATCGCTCTTCTGATACCCGGAATCCCTGGATGATTCCGGGTGTTTTCTTTTTATCTGTTGCATTATCTGTTGCAGGGATATAGAAAGGAATCTTCCGCCTGACGGCGGACGGAGACCTGCGGAAGGGGACGAAAGGGAAGATGGCAGCGGGGCTGCCTGTGCCCTGTCTGATAAACGCCGGTTCCGGTTCGGCTGTTGCGGGTTTATGATTTTGTAAGGATGCAGGAAGGAACAAAGCAGGAAATGCTGGAGAATCTGGAAAAACTACGGGTGCATCTTCCGCCGTTGGACGCGGGCTGGTTGAAGAAGTTCGCGGTTCTGATCATGGTTATTGACCACGTCACGTACGCCTTCCTGGAGCGCGTCTATACTGCGGACGGGCGCGCCATTCTATTTTCAATATCCGGTGGAAAGCTTCTGGACAGTATCGGTCGGGCGGTCGGAAGGCAGGCGTTTCCGATTTTCTGCTTTTTTCTGGTGGAGGGTTTTCTGCACACGCGTTCGCGCCTGCGGTATTTCGGACGGCTCGTATTCTTTGCCGCGCTCTCCCAGTATCCTTTCCAGAAGGCCTTTTTTCCAAGATCGGATACGCTGCACGCGAATGTGCTCGTGACAATGGCGCTCGGTTTTCTCTCGATATGGATCCTGGAGGAGCTGGGAAATGTCTTCCTCAAGGAGGGGGAAGGGCCTGTGCCGGCGGAGAAGCGGAATTCCTTCAAGGCGTGCGAAAGTCCCGTCCTAGCGGAGAAGCAGGATTCCCTCAGGGAGGGGGAGAGGCCCGCATCGGCGGAGAAGCGGGATTCCCTCAGGGAGTACGAGAACCCTGCACCGGTGGAGAAGCGGGATTCCGGAAGCGGCGGCGAGCGGGATGGCACGGGACAGGGCCGCGCGTACCGCAGCCTGTTCTACAGGTTCTGCTGGCTTTTTGCCGGGAGCGGCGCCGTCTTTGGCTTCTGCAGTCTCGCCAATATGCTGCACAGTGACTACAGATATGGCGGTGTTCTGACAATCGTTCTGCTGTATTTGTTTTATAAGTATAGAATTACCTCGTTGTGCGTTTCATGGGCGTGGCTGTCATGGTATAATCGTCTTGAACTGTATTCCGCGCCTGCTTTTTACCTGCTGGCATGTTACAATGGAAAACGCGGAAAACAGTCGAAGTACTTTTTTTATGTCTTTTATCCGGCGCATCTGCTGGTGCTGTGGCTGCTGCGCAGACACTTTTTCGGATTGTGATGCCGGCTGTCTGACCGGCTGTCCTGTTGTGCAGGCAGACACTCCGCACTTTCCGGACTTCTGAAGCCGGCCATGTGAACAAAGCCGTTGGAAATGCGGGACACCATTTGCGATTTACGGACTCTGACGTTGGCTGCGCGGGCAGGCACTCCGCAATTCCGGATCTGGCTGTCCGGCTGCGCGGGCAGGCAATCATGATAAGGGAGGATTCTATGGAACTTCAATTTATCGGAGCTGATCACGAGGTGACAGGAAGCTGCCATTACCTCCAGGTGGGAAACAAGAATATCCTCGTTGACTGCGGCATGCGGCAGGGAACCCTGAAGTTTGAAAATGTGCCGCTGCCGGTGCCGGCTTCCAAAATCGACTTTGTCGTTGTGACGCACGCGCATATTGACCACACGGGATTGCTGCCGAAGCTTTACAAGGACGGATTCCGCGGGCAGGTGATCGCGACCGAAGCGACCGCGAGCCTGTGCGATATCATGCTGCGCGATGCCGCGCATATCCAGTCGATGGAGGCGGAATGGAGAAATAAGAAAGAAAAGCGCAGCGGGAGGGAGGATGCGTTCGAGCCCATTTATACGATGGAGGACGCGATGAACCTCATCCGGCTCATCTCTCCCTATTCCTACGGGAAAATCTACACGATGTGCGACGGCGTGCGCTTCCGCTTTACGGACATCGGGCACCTCCTCGGTTCCGCCAGTGTGGAACTGTGGCTTACGGAGGGGCACACGGAAAAGAAAATCGTTTTTTCAGGGGATATCGGCAATAAGGACCAGCCGCTCCTCAAGGACCCCGCGAATACGGAGGAGGCGGACTATGTAGTCATGGAATCCACCTACGGAGACCGCCTGCACGAAGGCGACTGGGCGCCGCCCATCGAAGAGCTGGTGGATATCCTGCGGGACACCTTCCGCCGCGGCGGCAATGTCGTCATCCCTTCCTTTGCGGTGGGACGGACGCAGGTCATCCTGTTTTATCTGCGGCAGATCAAACAGAACAACCTCCTGCCGGAGTTTAAAAATTTCCCCGTCTATGTGGACAGCCCTCTGGCAGTGGACGCCACGGAAATCTTTCTCGAAAATGAGGAGGAGTGCTACGACGAGGAGTCGCTGGCCCTGATCCGGCAGGGAGTCAATCCCATCACTTTCCAGGGCCTGAGGCTGACGATTTCCACCGATGAATCCAAGGCGATTCTGGAAGATTATGACCCCAAGGTCATCATCAGCGCGTCCGGCATGTGTGACGCCGGCCGTATCAAACACCATCTGAAACACAACCTCTGGCGCGAGGACAGCACCATTCTCTTTGTCGGCTACCAGTCCGCCGGCTCGCCCGGCCGCAGAATCCTGGAGGGCGCCGAAAAGATCAATATCTTCGGCGAACCTGTTGTGGTCAAAGCGAAAATCCAGAGCCTCAAGAGCCTCTCCGGCCACGCGGACAAAAACGGTCTGTTGGAGTGGATCGGCGGCTTTACGAAAAAGCCCCGCCAGGTCTTTGTCGTGCACGGGGACGACGAAGTCGCGACCGGCTTTGCCGCGCTTCTGGGCGAAAAAGGTTTCAGCGCGATGGCGCCTTTCAGCGGCACCCGCTACGACCTCGCCAACGGGAAATTCATCGAGGTGACGAAGGGCATCGTGCTGTCGAAGGCCGCGAAGGCCCGCACCGTCTCCGATTCCTACACGAAGCTGAAACTGACTTCGAAGCGCCTGCAGGAGTTCATCGAGGCCAGCACCGGCCTTCCCAACAAGGATCTCGACAAGTTCACGAAGGACCTCGAGAAACTCATGGAAAAATACAGGGTCTGAGCCGGAGACGAACAGAGAATATAATAAGGAATTAAATGACGGACAGAGATTGTAATAAGGATTTAAATGACGAACAGAGATTGAAATAAGGATTAAAACAGTATGAACGTAATTGCAGCAGTGGACAGCAACTGGGCGATCGGCAACAGGGGACAGCTCCTTGTCCGCATCCCGAACGATATGAAGATGTTCCGCCAGGAGACCCTGGGCAAGGTGATCATCTACGGGCGGAAGACGCTGGAGACCTTCCCGCTGGCCCGGCCCCTGGACGGGCGCGAAAACATTATTCTGTCGAGAAATCCGGGATTGTCCGTGCGTCACGCCCGGGTTGCCCACAGCGTGGACGAACTGCTCGAAGTCTGCCGGGAGTATCCTCCGGAGGATGTCTACGTCATCGGCGGCGAGAGTGTCTACAGGCAGCTCCTGCCTTATTGTGACACCGCCCATATTACGAAAATCGACTACGCCTACGCGGCGGACGCCTATTTCCCGAACCTGGACGACGATCCCGGCTGGGAGGTGACCGCGGAGAGCGACGAGCAGACTTATTTTGATATCGCGTACCAGTTTCTGAAATATGAGAGGAAAAAGTGAGCGGGAATATTCCGGAGAGGGGAACACGGTTCCCGTTTCGACGGAACAATGGAGAATCAATGCCTGGAATGAATAGATATTTTAAAAAAGTTGCAATCGGCCTGCTGCTCTGTGCGCTTATTCTCACCGGATGCGGCCGTTCCCTGATCTTTACGACGGGGTTCCGCAGGGGGGAGGTCTTCCGGCTGGGCAGCAGGGGCTGTAAAATCGGCGATGTGCGTGTCTACCTGCTGGAACTGCAGAAGCAGAACGAGGCGCTCTACGGGGATGCGATCTGGGAGAGTTCCGACAAGGAAGCGCTGCAGGAGGCTGTCAAGGAGCAGGCGCTGGCGCAGGTCACCCGCGTGAAGGCGCTCGGAATGATTGCGGTCAGCCGCAATGTCATGCTGACAAAGGAGGAGGAACGTCTCGCGGAGGAAGCCGAGCAAAATTATTACGCGTCCCTTTCCGAACAGGAGATCAAATACCTTGGCGTAGACGAAAAAAACCTGCAGCGTATATTCCGGGAATATGCCCTTGCGGAGAGAAGCTATAACAGTCTGGGGGACGAAGCGGAGCAGGTCTATGAGGAGTTCTATCAGAACACCCAGTGCGACCTCAATACGAAATACTGGCAGAGCATTACCCTGAAAAAGGTGGAAGGAGACCTCGAAGCCCCGGGATTTGAAGCGTGTTACCGCCAGGTGTTTCCTGAGGCGGGTGAGTCTGAAGAGACCGACGGCACCGGAGAAACAGAGGGGACGGAGGAATCCGGGGAATCGGAGGAAACAGAGGAATCTGAGCAGACAGAAGGAGCAGAGGAGAAAAGCCAGCAGTGATACGTATGATTCCCGCGCTTGCCGGCGGCTTCGGCTTTTTGTGGTTTCTGCTCCCGGTGTTTACGGGGAGGATCCTCAATATCGGAAACGCGACAGGCATGGCCGTCAGCGTCTGCCTTCTTTTCTACGGAATGCGGCGGGAAAAGGTTCATGCGGCGCTCAGCGGCCTGTGGAAAGCGGGCGGAATCCGCCGCGGGGCTGTGTGCGCCGCCGGGATAACAGCTGCCCTGATCGCGGCCGCGGCCCTGCTCCTCACCTGTATGATGATCCGCGCCGCATGCAGAAAGCCGTCTCCTGACGCAGCTGTGATCGTCCTCGGCTGCCAGGTGAAGGGGGAGGCCCCGAGCCTGATGCTGACACGGAGAATGGACGCCGCAGTGCGCTTTCTCCGTACAAATCCAGACGCCGTCTGCATTGCCTCCGGAGGGAAGGGCGAGGGCGAGAATATTTCCGAAGCCGAATGCATCTTCCGCTATATGACCGCGCAGGGAATCGCTCCCGAACGCGTCCTGAAAGAAGACCGGTCGACTTCTACGCGGGAGAACATCCTGTTCTCTCTCCGTCTGCTGGAGCAGACACGCGGCCTGCCGGCAGAGGACAGCGGCGCGGAGCTTCCCGGAATCGCCGTCGCGACGAATGAATTCCACGCCTGCAGAGCGCACCTCGCGGCGAAAAAGCTTGGATTCTCCTGCGGCACCGTTTCCGCCGACACCCCCTGGTGGCTCTTTCCGACCTTCTATGTCCGGGAGCTGTACGGCCTGCTCTATGAAATCTTCCTTTGAGACCGTTTGAGATCATTGAAATTGAGATCGCCGGAATTGAGACCACATGAGATCAACGAAATCAAGATCGCCGGAATTGAGACCACAAG
>JAUNJS010000621.1 GCA_030533125.1 Eubacteriales bacterium
GACATTTCCCGGCATCTGGGAGAGAAATTCGGCTTTGAGATCGAAACAGAGTATTCGGTATTTTGGCTGCGTGTCAAGTAGTTCTGGGGAATCAGATAGCGGGACAGAGGGAGGCGAAAGCCTTACGGATGACGAAGGATGCGTCAACCTTACCGAAGGACACGGCCTGCTTCTCGAAAGCGCTGGCCCAGTCGGCGTCGAGGATCGAATCAATCTGGCGGTTCATGTAGCCGTTGTATTTATCCCACCCGTTGCGGTGGAGCAGAACCTCCCGGTCCTGCGCCTCGCGGGTTAAAGAAACACGGATATCCTTTGATGTGATCTCCCTGCCGTTTTTTCGGTAAACGACCAGCATGGCCATCATTTCAAGGCCACGCTCGGACCAGGCCAGGGGCGTGCGGCTGAGGCGTTCGGAGAGGACATGGCTGACCAGCGATTCCGTGCAGCTGCCGCAGATGTCGGGATCATACCGAAGATGAGCGGCCTGTCGGTTGTTCCACAGATATCGAACGATTTCCTTACAGCGCTCCCTGTCCCTTCCGTTTTGCAGGGTGTAGATGTCCTCAAGCAGTTTCTTGTATGTCTTCCAGTTTCCGTCCCTCAAAGCGGCCCGCAATGCGCCCATGCGCTGCGCCGCACCGTTGTAGTGTCCCAGCTTCTTCAGATATTTCTCCAGATGAAAGCCATCCAATACGTGCTCCGCATTGGGAAACCGATCGCCCAGCGATATGATCCTGCTCGCGCCATCGCCGTGTATGTATATCCGCTTCACCTTGTCAAGGTCGTAGCGCTCATACACACACGCCTCCACCTGGTCATTGAACGCCTCCGCTTCCATCCCATATCCGGCGATGTGCAGCGGATTGATCAGACGGTGGCGCTTCGGGTTGCTCGTGTCGATTCCCTCCGAAATCGTCACCAGCGGCACGATCGCGTTCCTGCCGTCCTTGAGATGCACGTGGTCTTCGTCCGCAAACAGGTGCAGCTCCTCCGGCGTCTCCTCAACCCGTTCCACATCCTGGACGACTTCCCGAAGCGCGTTGACCTTGTTGCTCACCGTCTGTCGGCTAACCTCTGCCTCTCCAATGCTTACACTTTTACCGAAAGACATCTCCGCCGCCAGGTTTACCAGCTTTGCGCACAGTGCCTTGCTCACCCGCTCATACGGCTCCACACCGATCAGGTGATCCAGCAGATAGACGTACTCGCCCTCCGCCGTCTCGTAATACGTCCGCCGGTATTCTATCTCTCCCAGCGACGTTTGCAGGCTGCGCTTCACGTTCCGTTCCTTGATCTTCAAGCCATCTGCCTTGCGTGATGCCTTCGCTTCTTCGGCAATGAGCGTGTCCGTAGTCTCCAGTATCGCCTGGAGCAATTCGCAGGTGTTCTCCTTGACCACCCGTAATAATGCCTCGGCAGTTTTGCCGATGTCCTTTAGCCCCTCTTCCCGGATTTTTTCCAGAATTGCCCCTTGCATTTTCACCAGCTGCTGCGCTATAATGTTTTCCATAGAGAATCCGACCGCCTTTCGTCTGTGAACGCAAACTACAGTCTACCGCGGTTTGATTCTCTATTTTGTTATGTTAACACATCCTTAACTTTCGCCGCCCCCTCGGGGGCGCTCCCCTTTGGCTGCCGCCCCTCCTCGCGCTCCCTCTTCTCTGTTTCGCTTCCTCGTTTTCCCCAGATCTATTTTACACCGTCTCGGATGAACACGCAAGCTCCGTCC
>JAUNJS010000030.1:0-9470 GCA_030533125.1 Eubacteriales bacterium
GTCCTGGAGTGCGCTTTCTTCGTAACTTTTCAAAATGATCTCTTCCAGCATGCTTCTGGTCTCGGAATTAATCGGATGAGCAATATCTCTATACTCACCGTCTGCCGATTTCTTGCTCGGCATAGCGATAAAAAGTCCTTTTTCTCCTTCGATCACTTTGATATCGTGGACGACGAACACATTGTCGATTGTGATAGAAACGACTGCTCTCATCTTGCCTTCTCTGGCAATCCTTCTCACTCTAACGTCTGTAACATGCATAGCGTTCTCCATTTCTAAATGGTATAACGTTCGCCTTTTTCAATTACGATCTTTATACCATTTTCACCTCTGTAACAGGAATTAGCCTGAATGGTGTCGCCGCTTTCCACGATGCAGTTTTCGATAATTGTATTGTCTCCGATGTACACATCATTCAAAATTAAAGAATTCCTAATTACGCAATTATTACCAACATATACTTGCTGGAACAGTATAGAATTCTCTACCGTGCCATTAACGATACAGCCGCTCGAGAGGAGGCTGTTCCTGATATTGACGCCTACGTTATACTTTGCCGGGGGCAGGTCCGCCGCGCGGGAATGGATCTCCGGATACTCCTTGAAGAAATAGTTCCTGACCGCGGGATCGAGGAAATCCATGTTTGTCCGATAATAGTCATCTACAGAAGCAATGTTGCTCCAGTAGTTTTCCATCCGGTAGCCGCAGATCCGCTTGATGCCCTTGTAGCGGATCAGAATGTCCTGAACAAAATCATAGCGGTTTTCCTCGACGCTCCTTTCGAGCAGCTCGATCAGAAGCCTGCGCCGGATGACATAGATCCCGCACGAGATCGTGCTGTACTCGGCTACAACCGGTTTTTCGACATAGTCCTGGATCCGGTCGTCCTCGTCCATCCGGACGACGCCGTACCGCTCCAGCCTGGTGCCTTCGGGCATTTCCCTGACAACGACCGTGATGTCCGCCCTCTTGTCGATGTGCCAGGACAAAACCTTGTTGTAGTCCATTTTGTAAACGCAGTCGCCCGACGCGATAACCACGTACGGCTCGTGCGATGTCTTCAGGAAGCTGATGTTCTGGGCCATGGCATCAGCCGTTCCCCTGTACCAGTTGCTGTCCGCATCCGCGAAAGAAGGCGTAAACAGAAACAGTCCTCCCTGTTTACGACCGAAATTCCACCATTTCGAAGACGCGAGATGTTCGTTGAGGCTCCGGGAATTGTACTGCGTCAGTACCGCGACCTTCTGGATCCGTGAATACTCCATGCTGCTGAGCGCGAAATCTATACTGCGGAAACTGCCCGCCACCGGCATGGCACAGACTGCTCTCCTCTTTGACAACTCCTTTAACCGTTTGCTGTTTCCGCCTGCCAGAATGATGCCTATTGCTCTCATGCCTCGACCTCCTTCTTTTCCAGGGTTCTCCCACTGGCAAGCCATCCGCCGGGATAGTCCTCCGCTTCCGTAGGTCCGGAAATCATGGTGTTTTTGCCGATGTGGACGCCCGAGGGAATAACCGCGTTTTCCCCGACCGTGACCAGTCCCGCGCAGTAAATATCCGGCCTTGTATCATTGGGAGCCTCTTCTCCCTCTCCGAGGACCGCCCCGTCCCCGATGACCGCATTCTCCGCGCAGATCACCTTGTCAAGCGTACATCCGGCACCTATGACGGCTCCGTTCATGATAATGGAATTGCGGACCACACTTCCCGCTCCGATCGTGACATCACATCCGATCACGGAACTGTACACTTTCCCGTAGATCTCCGTTCCCTCCCCGGCGATCGTCCTCTCTATAGCGCTTTCCGGTCCGAAAAACTGCGGTGTGATGGATGTGCTTTTGGTATAGATCTTCCAGTACTCTTCGTACAGGTTGAACTCCGGTACGATGTCGATCAGCTCCATATTCGCCTCCCAGTACGAAGTGAGCGTGCCGACATCCTTCCAGTACCCGTTGAACTCGTATGCGAACAGAGGCGCGCCTTTTTCACGGCAGAACGGGATTACATGTTTGCCGAAATCCAGTCCCGACTCGTCCCTGTTCGCGATCAACGCTTCCCTGAGTGTCTTCCAGTTGAAAATATAGATTCCCATGGAAGCCAGATTGCTGCGGGGATGCTCCGGTTTCTCCTCAAAATCCGTAATTCTCCCGTTTTCATCCGTGATCATGATGCCGAACCGGCTGGCCTCCTCCATGGAGACCGGCATGACGGCAATGGTCACTTCCGCTCCGTTCGCCTTGTGCGACTCAAGCATGGCTTCGTAATCCATCTTATAAATATGGTCGCCGGACAAGATCAGAACGTAATCGGGGTGATAGCTTTCCATATAGGCCAGATTCTGGTAAATCGCGTTCGCTGTCCCCGTGTACCATTCCGTGTTCTGGATTTTTTCGTAGGGCGACAGCACCGTGACGCCGCCGACATTTTTGTCCAGATCCCACGGGATACCGATTCCCACGTGCGCATTAAGACGAAGGGGCATGTACTGCGTGAGAACCCCGACAGTGTCGATCCCCGAATTAATGCAGTTGCTCAGCGGGAAATCGATAATCCTGTACTTGCCGCCAAAGGAAACGGCAGGCTTCGCCACATCTGATGTCAAAATACCAAGACGGCTGCCCTGCCCTCCCGCCAGAAGCATGGCGATCATTTCCTTTTTTACAATCATCTTAATCCTTCCTCTCCTGTGACTGATAAAACTGCTTTTCAACCGAAATTGTCTCTATTTACAAAAGAATTCACAAAATAACGTAAATAATTTCGCAATAAAATTATAACACAGAGTGAAGCGAAATGAAACTGCCCATTGTTATACACTTATGGGTTTTTGTTGAGCGGGTATGCAATTCTTCATGTCGATTTCCCCGCGCGGACCGGAAAAGCCGGTGCGGAGGCCGGAGATTCCGGTGTGAATATGCACTGTTTTCCCTGTGCGGACCCTCAAAAACCGTCTTGCGAAACAGGAAATAGTATTGTACATTGGTTACACAAATTATATCTGAATAGGATATGGCATGGCAGTCTTTCCGGACCGGTGTACATCTGTCCCGTTTTCCCTGCCCTGCCATTACAGCGAAGGAGAACAGAATAATGTATCAGATTGATTTTCAGCATCCGGTCCGTGTCTGGTTTGTCGGCATCGGAGGGATCTCCATGAGCGGACTCGCGATGATTCTGGCCAGGGAAGGCTTTGCCGTCGGCGGGTCCGACAAGGTCGAATCCGCGATCTCGCGGGAGCTGGAGGCGTCCGGAATCCGGGTGGCCATCGGGCAGCGCAGGGAGAATATAACAGATGAGATCGACCTGGCCGTCTTCAGCGCCGCCATTCATCCCGACAACCCGGAATACGAGGCGGTCCTGGAAAAGGGCATCCCTTTCCTGACGCGGGCTGAGCTGCTGGGGCAGCTGATGAAAAATTACCGCCTGCCTGCCGCCGTGAGCGGCACACACGGCAAGACGACCACCACTTCCATCCTGTCCGAAATCCTCCTTGCGGTCGACGCGGACCCCACGCTTTCGATCGGCGGGATCCTCCCCAGCATCGGGGGAAATGTGCGCATCGGCGGCGGAAAATATTTTGTCGCGGAGGCCTGCGAGTATACGGACAGCTTCCTGCAGCTGTTCCCGAAGGTCGGAATTATACTGAATATAGAAGAAGACCATCTCGACTATTTCAAGGATCTGCACCATATCCGGAAGTCCTTCCGACGCTTCGCGGAGCTCATTCCCGCGGACGGCGTCCTCGTCATCAACGCGGAGATCCGGGATCTGCCGGAGATTACCGGCGGACTCGCCTGCAAAGTGGTGACATTCAGCGGCACAGATCCCCGGAAAGCCGCCGCGGGCAGCCGGAAACCCGGCGCGGAGAAAAAGGCGCAGCCGGCGGACTACTATCCCTCCGGCATAACGTATGACGAATGGGGACATCCGTCCTTCGAACTCCACGGTCCCGCAGAATACGGCGCGCCGGTCCGGATCCGCCTGCGGATTCCCGGCACACACAACGTCGGCAATGCCATTGCCGCCATCGCCGCCGCGGAATGGATGGGCATCTCCCGCGAAGACTGCGCGCGCGGAGCCGCCGGCTTTACCGGCACAGAGCGCCGCTTCCAGTATATCGGAGAAAAAAACGGCTTCACCATCATTGACGATTACGCCCACCACCCGACGGAGATCATGGCGACGCTCCGTGCGGCAGGCGCCTGTCCCCATAGGCGCATCGTCTGCGTTTTCCAGCCGCATACCTACACAAGGACCAAAGCTCTCCTGAAGGAGTTCGCGCAGGCACTGACCCTCGCCGACGTCGTCGTTCTCGCGAAGATCTATCCCGCGCGCGAGACAGACACCCTCGGCGTCAGCTCCGAAACCCTGCGGCAGGAGATCCTCCGGCTGGGACACGAATGCCTCTGTTTCCCCGATTTTTCAGAAATCGAAAAATATCTTTTGGCAAATTGCCGAAAGGGGGATCTGGTGATAACCATGGGCGCCGGAAATGTAGACGAAGTCGGGAAAAACATCCTCTCCTAGGGGATTTATCAACATAATCCACTTTATTCGCCTTTCCGCGGGCAGTTTTCCATTGTGGAAAACGATCCGCGGAAAGTCTTGTTTTACGGCAGTTATCCACAAATTCTGCGTTATCCACATTGCCTCCGCGGAAACGGCGCGGCCCGGCGGCAGCTTTTTTTATCGTCATATTGTCCATTTCAATGTGAAGCCGGTCTGTGCTATACTACCCCTGCGGACGGGATCCGTCCCCGGAAACACCTCCGGGGGAGCTCCGGAAGACAGGCTGCGGCACGGGTTCCGAATACTGACAGCAGGGGGAAAAAGACGTGTTCACGATTTACAGCGACAGGCGTTCCGATTCGACCATGGTCTCGAATCTTTTTATAGATGAATATATGAAGAACGCGAATGACGCGCAGATCAAGGTCTATCTCTATCTGCTGCGCATGATGGGCACACAGGGGACAACCAGCATTTCCGATCTGGCGGATCAGTTCAACCACACGGAAAAAGATGTCCTCCGTTCTCTGCGCTACTGGGAGCGGAGAGGGCTTCTGGACCTCACCTTCGGAAGCGAGAATAATCTGATCTCCATCTGCCTTCGCAAACCGGAGGACGCCGCCGGCAGAGACAGTGCCTTCCCCGGGTCCGTCCCCGCGGGTTCCGCGGGCAGCGTCCGCAATTCCGGACCGGACAGAGGCATCGCCTTTCCCGGGTCCGTCCCCGCAGGTTCCGCGGGCAGCGTCCGCGATTCCGGACCGGACAGAGGCATCGCCGGTGCTGTCGGAAACAGGACGCCGGAACCGGATCCCGGACGCGTCCTTGCTTTTCCGCAGTCCGCCGAAACAGCGGCTGCGGCCGACTCGCCGGAGATGGGGAAGGGAACGATGAAGAACGACAGCGCGGACCGCGGAACAGCCGCGATGAAGAATGCGGGCACGGACTGCGGAAACGAGAGAATCGGTTGTCCCGGGGGAAATGAAAGCGGGAAAAACGGACGGGAGAGAAACGAATCGGAAGCGCTCGACCGTTTCCGGAACAGCCCGGACAGGACCCGGCTCCTGTTTGTAATCGAACAGTATATCGGGAAGCCTCTCTCCATGAACGAAATCCGGACCGTCTGTCATATTTCGGAGGATCTGCGTTTTTCGGATGATCTGATCGATTACCTCCTCCAGTACTGCGTGGACAGGGGCAAGAAGGATTTCCGCTACATCGCGAAGGTCGCCGAAAGCTGGGCCGAAAACGGCATCACAACGCCGGCCCAGGCAGAGGCCTCCGCGGAGAAAACGGCTGCGGACGCAAGGGCCGCCCTTTCCGCCCGCAGGCGGGGAGGACACAGACCGGCGGCCTCCGCGCAGACTGCCGCGCAGCAGCAGGATTCAGCCGCTGCCGGACAGCCCGGCGCGAAACGCCCCAGGAGCACAAACAGCTTCAACCAGTTTGAACAGAACAGCTATGATTTTGACGCGCTTGAAAATGAACTTTTAAGCGTCGCGGGGAATTGATGTGTCTTTAAAAAAAGAACAGTATGACAGGATTATGGCGGAATACGCCGCAATCCGCGACAGGCACCGCCGGGAGCTGGAGAGCCGGCGCGCGCAGGCGTACGCGCGCATTCCGGAGCTGCAGCAGCTTGACAGCCGGACGCCCTCCCTCGCCATGCGTCTTCTCCGGAAACGCCTCGAGGGGAGCGATCCCCGCACCGCAGCCCCGGCCGCCGGGACACAGCCCGGGGACGCGGCACGGAGCGCCGGCGGGCAGGATCCCGGGCAGGAATGCGGCGTTCCCGTTACCGCCTCCTTCCGCGGGACAGCCGCGCAGATCCTGCGAAAAAAACAGCAGCTTCTTACGAGCCACGGCTTTCCTCCTGATTTTCTGGAGATGACATGGGACTGCCCGGACTGCCGGGACACCGGTTACATCGGCCGGGAAAAGTGTCATTGTCTCCGCCGGCGGGAAACCGCGGTATTATACGACCAGTCCCACCTCGAGACACTCCTGGACGGCGCCTCTTTTTCCGCGCTCTCCGAAGTGTACTATACAGGGGAGGATCTGGAAAACTTCCGCCGGGCGCGGAGGATCTGCCAGCGCTTCGTGGAGGAGTTTGACACGGTCTGCCGCAGCCTCTACCTCTACGGTACGGTCGGCACCGGCAAAACCATGCTCTCTGTCTGCGCGGCCGCCGCGCTCATTGAAAAGGGAAAATCCGTCCTGTATTTCAGCGCCGCCTCTCTTTTCGACAGGCTCGCCGACAGCACATTCAGCAGCGACACGCGGGACGAACTGCGCAGCTTTACAGCCGATCTGTACGGCTGCGACCTTCTGATCATCGATGATCTGGGCACGGAATTCACCAATGCTTTCGTCGCCTCCCAGCTGTTTACCTGCATCAGTGAGCGCGGACTGAACCGGCATCCGACCATTATCTCCACGAACCTCTCCCTGCGCGAACTGCAGACCCGGTATTCCGACCGGGTTTTTTCCCGCATCACGAGCACCTACGAGATCTGCAAGCTCAGCGGCCGGGACATCCGCCTGCAGCAAAGACGCGGCGGACGCAGAAAAAACCTGCATCCTTTTTAAAAAATGAGCATTGCCGGATTGTTTTCATCCCGCAGGGAGGAAGAATGCGTCGGTGCGAACCAGCCGTCGAAGTATGAAAGCGCAGCAGCCGCAAACAGTTACAGTTCGCGCCCCCTTCAGGGCGTGGAAATTCGAAGCGGTCCGAACTGTAACCGCAAAAATACACTTTGCGGAAATTCTGTACACTTGTATTCAAGCGGTAATTTTGATAAGTTTATGATAGATATGCCCCGCAACTGTTGTCCGAGGACCTGAAGAAAGGAAAGCGAACCTGATGGAACCCCTTGAAAAACATGATAAAAGAATTCTGGACAATGCCCCTTTCGGTCAGCTGGGTCTTCTCCCGATCTGCGGATGTGAAATGATGGGGAAGGAGATTGATTACTATCTGAGAAACTGGCGCGCCGAACGTCAGCACGAACACGAGGACAGCACCGCTTTCGCCGGATATAACCGTCCCACCTACATTATTGATTCCAAGGTTCCCCGCTTTGGAACAGGCGAGGCTAAAGGCGTGCTGAATCAGTCTGTGCGCGGCATGGATCTGTATATTCTCGTCGATGTCGTCAATTACAGCGAGACCTATCAGATGTTCGGTTTCGAAAACCACATGTCTCCGGACGACCATTTCCAGAACCTGAAGCGCGTGATTGCCGCTGTCGGGGGAAAAGCCCGCAGGATCACCGTAATCATGCCATATCTGTACGAGAGCCTCCAGTCCAAACGCGCCTCCCGGGAATCCCTGGACTGCGCGATCGCGCTGCAGGAACTGGTCCGCATGGGCGTGGACAATATCATCACCTTTGACGCGCACGATCCCCGTGTCCAGAACGCGATCCCGCTCAACGGTTTTGATACGGTCAGCCCGACCTACCAGTTCATCAAGGGCCTGCTGCGCAGTGTCGATGACCTGCAGATCGACAGCAGCCACATGCTGGTCATCAGCCCGGACGAAGGCGGCATGAAGCGCGCTGTCTTTTTCGCCAATGTCCTGGGCCTGGATATGGGCATGTTCTACAAGCGCCGGGATTACACAAGATTTGTGAACGGAAGCTATCCCATCGTCTCCTTTGAGTTTCTCGGTTCCAGCGTAAAAGACAAGGACATGATTATCATCGATGACATGCTCGCCTCCGGCGACAGCGCGATTGAAGTTGCGCAGGCGCTCAAAAAGAAGGGCGCGAAACGTGTCTTCATGTGCGCGACCTTCGGTCTGTTTACGGACGGCCTCGAAAAATTCGACGAGGCTTTCAAGAACGGCATCATCGACAAAATCTTTACGACGAATCTGGTCTACCAGCCTCAGGAACTGCTCGACAGACCCTGGTACTACAGCTGTGACATGAGCAAATTCATCGCCTACATCATCGATACGCTCAATCACGACAGCTCGATCAGCGATCTCCTTGATCCTGTGGAACGCAGCTGGAAATCCATCGAACAATATAACCTCAAGCGCGCGAAAAAGTCCGAAGAAGAATCGGCCGGAAATCAGGAGACAGAGAGTTCCGACACCGCGTCTGCGTAAAGAACCGGAAAACTGTTAAGACGGCGGCAGGCAGGAAAACAGCGAAGGAATGTTCCGCCCCGCGTCCTCGTAAAGAATCTTCACAAAAAACCGCCCCGCCGGGACTTCCCGGCTCCGCCGCGGAGTAAACGCGGAGTAAAATAAGTAAAACACCAAAAAACACGCTGCCGGTCTCTGTGCGGACCTGCAGCGTGTTTTTTTCAGAAGCCGGGGACCTGCCCCCGAAAGCGCGGAACCGTTTTCGGAACAAAATGAGAAGCCTGCCCCGGACGGGGGCGGAACTGTTTACGGAATCCATTCAGACTGTTCCGCCGCTCTTTTCACAGACCGCGCCCGTCACAGTCCGTCACAGATCAATCTCGATTTTCCTCCCCGACCGCTCGTACTGCCGGTAGGTGACACCCGCCGCGTCAAACATGCGCTTGGAGGCGATGGTGCTGTCCGCCTCGGCATATTTGTCGCTGTCATAGACCACGTTCCGGATCCCGGACTGGATAATCGCCTTTGCGCACTCATTGCACGGAAACAATGTCACATAGATCGTCGCGCCCTCCAGACTGCCGCCCCGGTAGTTGAGGATCGCGTTCAGCTCGCTGTGCGTTACATAAGGATATTTGGTCATCAGCGGCTGGCCGTCTCGCGCCCAGGGGAAGTCATCATCCGAGCAGCCGATCGGCAGCCCGTTGTAGCCCATGGACAGAATTTTGTGCTCATCGCTGACAATGCAGGAGCCCACCTGCGTGCTCGGATCCTTGGACCGCATGCCCGCCAGCTGCGCTACCGCCATAAAATATTCGTCCCACGAGATGTATCCGGTTCTTTTTCCTGCCATGATTTCTCCTCCCTG
>JAUNJS010000030.1:9570-13487 GCA_030533125.1 Eubacteriales bacterium
CCATGGTCATTCAGGTGCTCGTCCAGGGCGCCGATATACAGGTCGACATCCGGGTGCGCCTCCGTAAACGCCTTTACGCCCTCGGGCGCGGCAATGATACACAGAAAGCAGAGTTTTCTGCATCCGTAATCCTTCAGCATCTGCACGGCGGCGATCGCCGAGCCGCCCGTCGCGAACATGGGATCCACGACGAAGACTTCACGCTCTCCGCAGTCCGCCGGAAGCTTGCAGTAATACTCAACCGGTTTAAGTGTCTCGGGATCGCGGTACAGGCCGATGTGGCCTACTTTTGCCGCCGGAATCATGGCCAGGATGCCGTCAACCATGCCTAATCCCGCGCGAAGGATCGGGACGACAGCAAGCTTTTTGCCCTTGAGCTCCTTCGTGACCGTCCTGCAGATCGGTGTCTCGATCTCCACATCCTCCAGCTCGAGGTCTCTGGTCGCTTCATAGCATAAGAGCATGGCGATTTCCGAGATGATATCCCGGAATTCTTTGGTCCCCGTCTCTTTTTTTCTGATAATGCCGATTTTGTGTGCGATAAGAGGGTGTTCCATTATTACGACTTTAGCCATTGTTACCTCCATGTCGACAGTTTCCATTTTGTGAGTTACCCGGCTCAGACACGCACGAGCCGTTGTCCTGCCGCTTTCAGCAGCCGGTTCATCACCGCGGCGCCCAGGCCGCTGCCGTCAAAGGACTCCGCGTAGATCTCCTCGGCGCCTTCGTCATCAAATTCCCGCAGAACCCGGAACAGTTCCCGCGCGATGGACGCCTCGTCGTCCCGGAAACCGACGCTTTTCACGAGTTCTGCCCTGTACAGGTTTTTTGTCTCTTCCGTACAGATGACACCTGTGCGGAGCCCGCGTTCCGCCGCGGCGCGGACTCTCCCGTTGATCCACGCCGCAACACTATCCCGGTCTCCGTCCACGACCGTGAGCTTTCCCTTCGGGGCATAATGCCGGTACTTCATGCCGGGCGCCTTCGGCGCGGTGTCCCGGTCCGCGTCCGCGGCGGTGCTCTCTGCACGGATCTCTCCCAGAACCCTCTCCAGCGCTTCCCGGGTCACAAATCCCGGACGCAGGATCGCCGGAATTTCCTCTGTCAGGTCGACGATCGTGGATTCCAGTCCCAGGCCTACCTGTCCCCCGTCGATGATCATATCGACACGTCCGTCCAGATCCTCGCGGCAGTATCTGGCCAGTGTCGGACTGGGACGCCCCGAACGGTTCGCGCTGGGCGCGGCGATAAAGCCTCCGCCCGCGCTGATGAGCGCCTGCGCGATTTTGTTGGACGGGAACCGGACCGCAACCGTATCGAGCCCGCCCGTCGTCTCCCGGGGGAGTTCGGGGCGCTTCGGCAGGATCATGGTGAGGGGCCCGGGCCAGAAAGCCCCGGCCAGCCGCAGCGCCTCCTCCGGCACATAAAGGGCAGCGCCCTCCAGATCCTCCAGCCTGCAGATATGTACAATCAGCGGATTATCGGAAGGCCTTCCCTTCGCCGCGTATATTTTTCTCGACGATTCCGGATTAAACGCGTCTCCTCCCAGCCCGTAAACCGTCTCAGTCGGAAAGGCGACCAGCCCTCCCGCCCGCAGGATTTCCCCCGCGCGGCGGATCGCAGCCTCCTCCAGCCTGTCCTCCGTCATTGCCGCGTATATTGTTTCCATAATTGCAAACAGCCACTCTCTTCCCGTAACCGGACGCCCGAATCATTCTTTTCGGGCAGTTCCTTATTTTCCGCTCACATACTCCTCAATCTCGTCCCAGACATCGTTTGTCTCCAGGCCCAGGACCCAGACCGCCACGCCCGCGAGCTGGTGTTTGTCCATCAGCTCCAGCTTCGCTTTCACTGATTTTCTATCCTCCAGCCAGATCTGATAGAACGTGTCTCCGGACTGTTTTTCCGCATAATACTGCCCTGCCGCGCTGTTCCACTCTTTTTTCATATTATGGTCTTTCACAAAGGCTTTTGCCTCTACCATATCCAGCACGACCGAGGTGACCTCGCCGTTCTTTGTGGTCCAGCCGCGGGTATAAAACGGAATGCCGTTGATCAGGCGCTCCGCCGGAACCTCCTTGAGGGCCTCCGTGATTCCGTACTCCACATAGCCGAGCGAGGCGACGCTGCCGGCTTCCTCGCTCCCGGCAAAATGTTCGTCATACCCCATAAGAACGACATAATCGGCATAGGCCGCCTGTTCCTCGAGGTCGTAGTAATCATTGAAATTGTACGGCACGTAGTTGTTCACGGAACTGTAAAGGCCGGCCCGTCTGCAGGCAATGCAGAATTCGCGGACAAACTGGACGAAGTCAGCTCCCTCCTCTTCGTACATTCCCTCGATGTCCAGATTGATGCCGTCCACATTGTATTCCTCCGCCAGCGCGATCACATCCCCGATCACGCGCTGCCTTCCCTCCAGGGTCCGCAGAAAACCGGTGCAGGCCAGCTGCTGTTCATTCTGGAAATTGTCCAGCACCGCCCATACCTGCATGCCTCTGTCGTGGGCATTTTTGACATAGGTTTTGGAAGCCTTGTTGTTGATTTCCCCGTCCTCGCTGACCATGGTGAACCAGGTCGGGGCGAGCACATTGATTCCCTTCGGCCCCACCAGCATTCCGTCGATGCTGTTGTTGCTCTCCGTAAAACTCACTACGTTCCAGGCAATGCAGACGCGCCCTTCGATCGCGCGGTGCTGCGCTTCGCGCTCGGGGATATCCGTCACCGGCTCAAGCTCCTGCTCCCTTGTCTCCGCCAGATACTTATTCTCCACATATCCGTAAAAGCCGTCCGCCGTCTCGATCCTCGTCCAGTCATCCAGGGGATCCAGGATCAGGACGTCCGTCCCCTCCTGCACAGCCGCGATGATCGGCGCCTTGACCCCGCCCAGCGTGCGCATGTTGGTGTCGCCTTTGAGGGTCGTCATCGGAACTTTTCCCCACTGCGTGCGCAGGACGACCCGGTTCGGCCCTGTGTAGACAGCATAATAAAAATTCGTAAACCTGCGGACATACTCCAGCGCCACGTACAGCGTATCTCCGGCGAGCACGACCGGGGCGTAGGATTCCTCCGTCGTCCCGTTCACATCGCTCTCCCACTTCTTCTCTCCGACCCGCGCGATAATCTCCTCTTCCGGATAGCAGTAAATCAGCGTCCCGTCCGCCTCTCCGTAATAAAACCTGCTGTTGAGGAGAGTTTTGACCGTCTCATAGTCCAGATAACACGCGTCTCCGAATCTGCGCGCGTGCATGTCGGAGACAAGATTTTCATAGATGATCGGAAAATCATCCTCGTCCTGTACGCCGTAGTACTCGTCCAGATCCACATGCTCGCCGGTATACATATAGTGGTCAAAATACAGCTTGCAGAAAGCACCTCCCAGAACCAGAATCAACAACAGAGTTATCAGATAGGGAACTGCTTTCTTCATGCCATGCCTCCTTTGCCCATCCAGGATCAGCCCGCCGGAAGCGCTCCGCGCCCCCGATTTTTCATAATTATATCAATATCCCGCGAATCGGGCAAGAAAAAGGACAGGATAAAGAAAAACCATACTAAAAACAGTCAAACAGAAAAAACCGTAAGGAACTATAAAAAAGACATGAAAAGACAGAGCCTGTCTCCCCGCATGCAGTGTGTCTGCCGCACAAGGCAAAGCACAGCGCCGCCGGTATGATTCTTTACAAGTCCGGCTGCAGGGGAAAGCAGGCTCTCCCGGAGATATGATTTCAGATTTGCCGACAGACCTGGCTGCCATGTCCGGATCCGTCCGGATCCATCGGCAGCTGTAGGACAGGCGGTTTTGTCAGCCGCAGGGGATTCCCGGCACGGCTGCTGTGCCGTTTTATGAAACCCGTGGGGAAAAACCGCTGACAGAACAGCTGTATATCAACGGGGTCTCCCAAAAGAGATAGTAA
>JAUNJS010000030.1:13497-15277 GCA_030533125.1 Eubacteriales bacterium
AAACTCCGTGAGACTACTCCCGGGAATGCCCCGTGTTCCCGCAGAACTGTATCCTTATCATCATTTCATCTTTTCATCCGCATCCGCCTTCCACCGGTGCCGGCCGGAAGGCAGCGGACGCCTTTTTCAGGCGGTCAAAGTTCAGTTACATCACGTTCGGCAATTCAATTACATTCTGAAAAAACCATCTTTCTTAAAACATGAAATGGGGCGAAAACACGTGCTGTCAGACAGTCCGCGTTTTCATTGCAGTTTATTGGACCGGAACGGACCGCGAATTGGTTTTTGCGCGAATATCCGGAAGATACCTGTTCTATGGAAATAAGTACATCCTGGAAAGTTATTTTTTGATTTTCATCCTGCATGGGTTTATACCGCGCGTGTCCGTCCGGAACCGGCCTGTTCCATCCCCTCCTTTCCGATACCGATTGTCCTGCCCCGGAACAAGGTCATTTTAGCGGACTGTAAAGGGGATTCGCAATAGAACAGGCGCACTAAAATCCGTAAATGACGATTCTTGTGAATTTCGCGAAAATGCGTTGCGCTGATTGCGCTCTCTTCGAACCGCCTCCGGCCCCGGGTCATTGTGTCGCTTCGCAAAGCGAAACGATGCGGCTGCCGGGCGCGAAAACCCGGGCCGAACGGCAAAAGCCGCAGTGCGCAGTGTGTCGGAACCGGATCGATATTCCTTTGACCGCTGTAATGCGGCATGTTATGATAAAGTCAACGGAAAAGCGATGCGGCAGGCAGGAGTTCCTGTCCGGATCCGCCGGACCGCGGCACAGACAGATCTGCCGGCAGCGGCAGCGCGGCGCGGCAGACGCGCAGGAAAATGGCAGGTGCACATGAGAATTGATAAGATCAATGAGAACCAGTTTCGCTGCTATCTCTCCAGGGAAGAGATGCAGCAGCGGAAGATTCATCTCAAAGAACTTGCATATGGAACCGACAAGGCAAAAGAACTGTTTCACGAGATGATGCAGGAGGCCTATGCCCGGTACGGCTTCACGGCGGACAATATGCCGGTCATGATCGAGGCCGTGCCTCTCCAGGACGACAGCCTTGTCCTGACTGTCACAAAGGTCGAGAATCCCGAAGAACTCGACACAAGGTTTTCGAGCTTTGCTCCCTTTGTCAAAAGCGGGGACGCCGGAGAGGTTCCGCACTCCTCCCCCCTTGAACAGCTGCTGGAATCCATCCGCCGGAATCTCATCGACGATTCCGGCAAAAAGAATTCTTCAGGCGGGACAAAGGAGAAGGACGGCGTCCCTGCCGCGGACAACCCGGATGCAGGCACGATCGCAGGCGTTCGGAACGCAGATAACCGGGACACAGGTGATCGGGACATAATAAACCGGAACACAGCAGACCGGGGCGCAGGAAACCGGAATGCAGGAAACCGTGACACGGAAAAACAAAACGCAGGCAGCCGGGACGCAGAAAACCGCGGCACGGAAAAACGGGACGCAGGAAACCGGAACGCAGGCGCGGACAAGCCCGCGGAGGTCAGGACTGTCGACCGCCTGCCGGCAGGCGGCCTGCAGCTTTACACCTTCCCGTCCCTGGGCAAAGCCGTGGACGCGGCGGCTCTGGCGTCTCCCGGGTTCCGCGGAAAAAGTTCCCTGTACCGGGACCCCGCCGCATCCATGTACTACCTTTTCCTCACTCCGGAACCGGGCACGTCTGCGGCGGATTACAACGGCGTCCTGACTATTCTCTCCGAGTTCGGAACCGCAAGGGCCATCACCCCGGCGCGCGAACAGCATCTGCGGGAGCACTG
>JAUNJS010000622.1:0-1286 GCA_030533125.1 Eubacteriales bacterium
AAGAACGGCTGTGGAAAGCGTACTCTCACAGTGGAAAGAGCCTTGACTTCATCATAGGTTTCATTGAGAACGCGCCGGATGAGGACGATTATTGGAACAATTAAGCTCTTGAGACGTTCGCTTCGTTCACTCACACAGGTGCGCTTCGCGCAAAGATGAGGATTATCAAGAATAGGATGATTTTGTTATGTGTACTGCTATAACTTATTCGACGAAAGACCATTATTTTGGACGTAATTTGGATCTTGAGTATTCATATCACGAGGAGGTGGTTGTTGCTCCTCGAAATTTCCCACTATTGTTTCGCAAATGCGGGAGCATTTGCAGTCATTATGCTTTGATTGGGATGGCTTTTGTGGTGGATGATTACCCGCTTTATTATGATGCCACCAATGAAAAGGGCTTGAGCATGGCGGGTTTGAACTTTCCCGGGAATGCACATTATTTTGAGGAAAGAGACGGCGCGGTCAATATTGCTCCGTTTGAGTTTGTTCCGTGGATCCTGGGGCAGTGCGCCAGCGTGGAAGAGGCGAGGCAGTTGCTGTCCAGGGTCAATCTGATCAATATCAACTTCAGCCAGGTTCTCCCGCTGTCGCCGCTGCATTGGATGATTGCGGATCAGAAGGAAGCGATTGTGGTAGAATCAGTTAAGGACGGCCTCAAGGTATATGACAATCCGGTGGGCGTTATGACCAACAATCCGACATTTGACATACAGCTATTTAATCTAAATAATTTCATGAATCTCTCACCGGAGCCTGCAAGAAATTCTTTCGCGAAGGAATTGAAGCTGGATGATTATAGCCGTGGCATGGGAGCAATGGGACTTCCCGGTGATCTGTCATCTGCGTCACGATTTGTAAAGGTGAGTTTTACCCGGATGAATTCCGTTTCAGGTGATAGTGAGGAAGAGAGCGTCAGCCAGTTCTTCCACATCCTGGGTTCCGTAGAGCAGCAGCGAGGCTGCGTGCATCTTGGCGGCGATAAGTACGAGATCACCATATATTCATCCTGCTGCAATATGGATAAAGGAATCTATTATTATAAAACATACGAAAACTCGCAGATCACAGCTGTTGATATGCATGGGACAGACCTGGATGGAAGCGAGCTGGTACAATATCCGCTAAGAAAACAACAGCAGATACGGTATGAATGACATCATTCACGTAATGGGGTCAGACCCCGTTGCGAGGACAAGGCCTTTTATGGACAGTGTGCTTGACGGAGAGATCAAACCGAACGGTTTTATTTTCCTGGCGCACTTCTTTAAGGCTGATTAAAGT
>JAUNJS010000622.1:1296-1726 GCA_030533125.1 Eubacteriales bacterium
ACAGCAGATACGGTATGAATGACATCATTCACTGGAAAGGTCGAAAACAATGGCTCTTGAAAAAGCAAAAGAATATCTGGAAGGATACGGCCTGGCAGACCGGATCATCGTGACAGAACAAAGCAGTGCAACTGTGACTGCCGCCGCGGAAGCCATCGGTTGTGAACCGGCGATGATTGCAAAGACGCTGTCTTTTCTGTTAGGAGAAACTCCTGTCCTGATCCTGGCTGACGGACTGGCCCGGATCGATAATCATAAGTATAAGGAACGTTTCGGCTGTAAGGCGAAGATGATTCCGGCGGAGCTGGTAGAGTCGCTGATCGGACATGATGTTGGCGGAGTGTGTGCATTCGGAATTAATGATGGCGTGAAGGTATACCTGGATGAAAGCCTGAGAAGACATGAGATCGTCTAACCGGCTGTTGGCTCC
>JAUNJS010000238.1 GCA_030533125.1 Eubacteriales bacterium
GCCTGCACTTTGCGAGGCGACCGGATCATGCCTTCTGTATTCAGGATGCGCTCTACATCCGCATCGTCGTAGGCAGCGATCTTGTCATAATCGAAGTTGTCGAAGCACTCCCGGAAGATTTCACGCTTCTTCAGCATTAGATCCCAGCTCAGGCCGCATTGCAAACATTCCAGCGTCAGGTGCTCGAACATGTGCCGGTCATCATGTACCGGAATGCCCCATTCAGTATCATGGTATATTCTATTGGCCTCATTAATCCCTGCCCAGGTGCAGTAACCCATGATCAACTCCTATTTCCGTACTCCCTTAAGCGTTCTCTGCGTGAATGTCTTGAATCAGATACCTACATTCTCTTTGGAGATTCTCTAACGTACGACAAGCTCATTCTTGGCCAGACGAATGGGATCGGTATCTTCGCGCCACTGGAGATAGTATTTCTCCGGTGTCTCAATAACGCCGTACTTCAGGCCTTCCGCCTCGTTGCCTGCCATGAGTAACTGCATAGTGTTGAAGAAGCCTTGAATGTTCTCCTTCTGCTGGTTTGTCAGCATCTGGCGGATACCTTCTCCAATGGAGACAGAGGAGCGTTTCAATTCGAACATGCCCACGGCAATGCCGTTGACATACAGCACCAATCCTAATCTCTTATATACTCTTTATCATTTTGGGGAACTCCATTATTGTCCGAAACATATCGCTCTGCCCGCATATGTAGATCATATCGGTCACGCAGTTTGATGATTTCTTCCATCATCGGGGAGGCATGATGTTTATCCAGTGCAGTCTGGTCTTCCCAGCAGTCAATGAGCAAAATTGTTTCCGGATCATTCAACGGAATGAAATATTCATATCGAAGATTACCTATTTCCGCACGTATACGGTCAGCAATCCCGCTTCTTTCCATATCCTCAGCGAAACGTCGTGCATTTCCGCCTTTACCACTATAATAAAGATTTACTGTGATAGCCATGCGCTTGCCCACTTTTTCAATTCGTCAGAGGACACACTGCCTGTGAAACGCTTTCCTGTAACGACCTTTGCGCCCTTAGCTAATTCCTGCATATTTTTACCGGAATCACCAATCTCGCTCATTCCTGATGTGGCAAATGGAATGACGGTTTTTCCGCAAAAATCATATGCTTCCATAAATGTGTCGATAATGGACGGTTCCCGGTACCACCACACGGGGAAACCGATAAACACGACGTCATACTGCGCCATATCATCCACTTTCGATTTGATTGCAGGGCGGCAGCTTCTGTCGTTCATCTCGACGGAACTGCGACTACGGTTGTTTTGCCAGTTCAGATCAGCTTCCGTATATGGTGTCTCTGGTATGATTTCAAATTGATCAGCGCCAATGGCGTCAGCCAGTTTTCCTGCCAGCTTAGCGGTTACGCCGCTTGCGGAAAAGTATGCTACTAATGCTTTGCTCATCTTTCTGTTCTCCTTTATGGTTATTTTTTCTTACCCCAGTCGCTCATCTTGGAGCCATCATATTCCACATTGCCTCTGTGTCCGTGAATGGGAATCTTATCCAGTTCCTCCTGCAACGTCCTGAATTCATCATCTGATAGATTGATCTCGCTTGCGCCGAGGTTTTCCAGGATGCGCTCCTGATTCTTGGAGCCGGGAATCGGCACAACGTTCGGATACTTCTTCAACATCCACGCCATGGAGATCTGTGCCTTCGTGGCGTTTTTCTTTTCGGCAAATTCTGCGAGAAGATTGAGGATCGGCTGATTGGCTTCCATATTCTCTTTGGATAACTGAGGCACGAATTTCCGTACATCGTCGATATGCTCAAAGCTCATCTGTGCCGTAACTTTGCCAGAAAGGAAGCCGCTGGCCACCGGCGAGAACGGAACCACGCCGATATTATTCTCCATGCAAAAGGGGAAGATTTCTGCCTCGCAGTCACGTTCCAGCATATTGTATAGGTTCTGGACGGCACTGACCGGTGTGACAGCGTGTGCTCTTTTCAGCGTGTCCACGTCCACTTGTGAAAGCCCCCAGCCACGGATCAGGCCTTCATCGATCAACTTGCTCATGACAGCTGCTGTTTTCTCTACAGACACTTTCGGATGAACTCTGTGGAGATAATAGAGATCTATCATGGAGGTGCGCAGGTTTTTCATGGACTCTGCAAGATGTCTGCGGATATAATCCTCGATCTCCACATCCGTTTCAGGTATCTCACCCGTGAAGTGGAACTTGGTCGCCAGCACAATCTTATCACGGAACGGCACAGCCGCCTCACCCAGCAGCTTCTCATTATGCCCCTCGCCGTAAAGCATCGCGCCGTAGCCTTCCGCAGTATCGAAGAACGTACAGCCGTACTCATAAGCCTTTCGAATGGCCGCGATACTATAGTCCTTTTCCGGGATTTCGCCGTAGCCGTGGGAAAGGCCCATACAGCCCATACCGATTTCAGATACTTCGATGTTTCCAAGAAATCTCTTTTTCATCCCACACCTCAAATCTTCCTGATCTTTAAACGGTCTGCTTTGACTTCTTTATGTTCCTCTGCCGCATGGCCGACCGACACCAGCACGACCGGGATGAATCCATCGCTCAGACCGAGCTTTTCCAAAAGCTCCTGCTTGCCCTGCATAATTGTTGGCACCGCCATGATGTACACAGAGGCAAGGCCAAGGTCGGCAGCCTGTACCATGATGTTCTCTGCGATGCAGGATGCCCCACAGTAGGGGATCATCTCAAACTGTTGATCGGGCTTAATGCAGACGAATAACAGCGTCGGAGCCTCATATGTTGGATGATCACCCATCATCGGCATGGCGTGGGCCGTGCCAGCATCGATTGCCTTGCGAACTTCCTCATCCTGAACGACCACAAGCTCATAACCGCTGTAATCGCCCATTGCGACAGGGGCGGCATTGGCGGCATCGGTCAGTGCCTTTAATTCCTGCTCCGTGAGCTGTTCGCCGGTATACTTTCGGCAGGCATATCTGCTCATAATAGCTTCATGCGTGTTCATGCCTTTATCTCCTCAAATCATCTCATATCCTTCGTAATGCTTACACTTTCCCGGCGATACAGGTTATCGTCTTCAATCAGATTCTGAATGAGATTGACAAGCGACGGGATGGAAGTGAAATACCCGTTTGCCGCTTCACCTTTGAAGCTCAAAACATAGTCGCTTTCTTGCCCCTCTCGCAGATATCCGGGGCGGAGGACGGTATACTCCAGATCGCTTGCCTCAATGATATCCACCGCCTTACGGTTCGGAACCTGATCTGGATTGTTGTCTACGTTATCCTCTCCGTCCATCACGTCGGGAATCTCGTTATAGATGCCTACCGCGCCCATAAAAATCAGTCGTCTCTTCCCAAGAGAATCCATGCAAGCCACGATATTCTTCGCGACTTCTGGGAGCTGTTCGCCCGACACCATGCAGACAATAACATCCTGATTTACCATTGCATCTTTCAATGTGTCCGACTCTGTTGCATCTCCATCTATCACAGTGGCTTTTCCTTCTGTATAGACATCAGTCGCATGACGCGCAAACAACGTGAGTTTTAAGTCTGTTTCTGACAAGAGCTTTTCGGTCACGGCTTTCCCCAGCGTACCGCTCGCTCCGAGCAATAGAACATTCCTCATTACCCTACTCCTTGTGCGGTTTTTCTTTCAAAACCCTCGCGGGATTGCCGCCGACGATGGTAAACGGCTCCACATCCTTTGTGACCACGGAGCCTGCCGCCACGACAGCGTCCTCTCCGACGATAACGCCGCCCATGATCGTGGAGCCTGCGCCGATCCAAACACCTTTTTTTATCACGATGGGTTCACAGTGAAGAACCATCATGTCCTCATAATCATGATTTGCCGTCAGCATCTGCACGTTGCAGGCAATCTGCACATTGTCCTCAATCGTGACAGAACCGGTCGATACCGTCGAAAAGTTCCAGTTGATAAAAACGTTTTCTCCGATACTAATGGTTGCTCCACGGTCAATATTGACGGGTGTAAGAATATTAGAGGTTGCCGGGAGTCTGCCCTCGAACAGCTCGTCAAACAGCTCCCGTACCTTTGGATCATAGGGATCGAGCATATTGATCCGATGGCAGAGCGTTCGCGATCTCTTCAGCTCGGGAACGGCGACGGCCTGGTACTCGTCGCTTCGCTTGTCAATCGGCTCGCCCGCTCTTGCACGTTCATAGATCGTCATTCCAACGTCTCCCGGCTCTCACCATGTCATTGCAAATTCGACTTTGTCGGGTTCCTCCGGTCTGCCGATCATCGGTGACGCCTTGTCGAGCTTCTTCAGGGTATCCATCTCATCTGCCGCCAGCTCAAAATCAAAGATATCGATATTCTCTTTGATGCGTTCTTCATGGACAGACTTCGGAATCACTGCCACGTCGCTCTGAATGAGGAACCGGAGCAGCACCTGTGCGGGCGTCTTGCCGTACTTCGCGGCGATCTCTTTGACAGCCGCCTCAGAGAACATCTCATTGGCGCGTCCTTGACCGAGCGGCGCATACGCCTGATGGGCAACATCATACTTCTGCAGCCATACCTTTTCCGCAAGTCTCTGACAGTATAGGTGTGTCTCGATCTGGTTGAGCGCGGGCTTTACCTTGTTGAAGGTGATAAGGTCGATCAGCCTGTCGGCTTCCATGTTGGATACACCAATGGCACGAATCTTCCCGGCCTCGTAGTATTCCTCCAGTACGCGCCATGCTGCATAGACATTGCCAAAGGGCCAGTGAAGCAGCACCATATCGATATAGTCAAGTCCCAGCTTCCGGAGGGATTCTTCCATCGCATTCCGGCAATCCTCCGTCTCATAGGCACGGAACCACATTTTTGTGGTGATGAACAGGTCTTCGCGCTTCACAATACCTTCGTCCAACGCAGCCTTGATCCCTGCGCCGACAGCATCTTCATTGCCATAAGCGACAGCCGTATCGATCAGGCGGTATCCTGCACGAATTGCAGTCAACACACTGTTTTTGCATTCTTCCGGATCGGTAACCTGATAGGTTCCGAATCCCAGCATCGGCATTTCCACACCGTTATTTAACTTCTTTGTCAGCATAAAAGCACCTCCATTTTCAGAGCTGTATATCAGCTTCTGATGAAATTATACTCGGCATCATCTTGAAAAGGAAGTTTCGAGATGTTACTATATTTGATACTAAAAGTTTCTACACGAGGTGCTGCTCAATGTACGACAAAGTATTGGACACATTCATAATCGTAGCGGAGACCGGGAGTTTTACGAAGGCTGCAGAGAAGCTCTATATCACCCATACCGCTGTCCGAAAGCAAATCAACCAGTTGGAGGCAAATTTGGGGGTGAATCTCTTTGACCGCTCCAAACAG
>JAUNJS010000623.1 GCA_030533125.1 Eubacteriales bacterium
CGCCTACGTTTTTTTCCTTGTACTCGAAAGAAAATCCTATGCATCTTTCCTAAGTGATTTTCGGACAGTTCCTAAGGCCGGAGAGTCTCGCTGCTCCGGCCTTTTTTATCCTTCTTTATCCGTATTTCATGAATTCTTTACAAATTTATGTTGACATCCGCTCATTACGGTGCTATTCTCTCAAATGAAAGATGTTAGCACTCGAACCGAGTGAGTGCTAACAAAGACAAAAGAATAATAACGGAAATAACAGAAAAGAAGAAATCACAGCAGAAACAAAACAGAACCAGAGACAGAACAGAAACAGGCACAGATAGAATAGAAAGGAAGTCAGCATATCATGGAAGAAAAGACAGTGGAAGAAATGCTGCAGGAGGAGATCCCTGTAACAGAAGAGACTTCCGGGGAGGAAAACGCCGGTGCGGAAGCAGCGGCGGAATCCGAGGCGGCCACTGACGATGACTGCATGGATGCCGATCAGGAAGAGAGCGGGGAGCCCGCGGAAGCGGAGGATCCGGAGGAAGAGGAACCCGGAGAAACTCCGGAGGAAGAAGGAACCGAAGAGGGTAAGAAAGGCTTTTTCAGTAAACTGAAAAAGGGAGACAAGGAAAAAGCGGCCATGAAGGAGAAAATCGCAGGCCTGGAAGACCGGGTGATGCGCCAGATGGCCGAGTTTGACAATTACCGCAAGCGCACTGACAAGGAAAAACAGCAGATGTTTTCCATGGGCGAGCGGAACGTAATCGAGAAAATGCTTCCGATCATCGATAACTTCGAGCGCGGGCTGGCCGCGATTCCCGAGGAGGAGAAGAACGGCCCTCTGGCCAGCGGCATGGAGATGATCTACCGGCAGCTGACCAAGCAGCTCGAGGACCTGGGCGTCACCCCTATCGAGGCCGTCGGACAGGAATTCGACCCGAATTTCCACAATGCGGTCATGCAGGTGGAGAGCGCGGAGTACCCCTCCGGAACAGTCGCGCAGGAATTCCAGAAGGGATACAAATATCACGACACAGTCGTCCGCCACAGCATGGTCGGCGTCGCGCAGTAGCATCGGCAGCAGTATCAGCAGGCATATATCGTTTGAATCGTATAGAATAGATAAGAGAGAAGGAGGAACATTATGAGCAAGATTATCGGCATCGACCTGGGAACCACCAACAGCTGCGTGGCGGTCATGGAGGGCGGCAAGCCCACCGTCATTGCGAACGCGGAAGGCGCGAGGACAACTCCCTCGATCGTCGCTTTTACCAAGAATAATGAGCGTCTGGTCGGCGAGCCGGCAAAGAGGCAGGCCGTCACGAACGCGGACAATACTGTCGCTTCCATCAAGAGGGACATGGGCACGGACCGCAGCCGCACGATCAACGGCAAGAAATACAGCCCGCAGCAGATCTCCGCTTTTATCCTGCAGAAGCTGAAAGCGGATGCCGAGAGCTACCTCGGCGAGAAGGTCGAAAAGGCCGTCATCACGGTGCCGGCGTACTTCAACGACGCGCAGCGTCAGGCGACCAAGGACGCGGGCAAGATCGCGGGCCTTCAGGTCGAGCGTATCATCAACGAGCCCACGGCCGCAGCTCTGGCCTATGGTCTTGACAATGAAAAAGAGCAGAAGATCATGGTCTACGACCTGGGCGGCGGCACGTTCGATGTCTCCATCATCGACATCGGCGACGGCGTCATCGAGGTTCTGGCCACCAACGGCGACACGCACCTGGGCGGCGA
>JAUNJS010000239.1 GCA_030533125.1 Eubacteriales bacterium
AGGGCGGGATTCAGTTACATAGCCCGCTATGCGCCTTCATCCCGCCCTGCAATCTTGAAAAAAATCCTACGCCGGCTGACTTGTTTATTTGTGCGGCCATCCTTAAATTCCGGAATCCGGGACAGATAAAATCTTGACAGAGCATGACACTTGTTATATTATTTATATAACAGTTCGTGCTCTGTTTTTATTTTTTATATGCTATTTCGAATAAGAGCATGTGGAAGAAATCGGAGGGATATGCTATGCTTATCAAGATTGACTTCAGCAGCGATGAAGCGATTTATCAACAGCTATGCAACCAGATCATCCTCGGGATCGCGACCGCGAACCTTCTGGAGGGGGAAGCTCTTCCTTCCGTCCGCCAGATGGCCGACGAGATCGGCATCAATATGCATACCGTCAACAAGGCCTATACGATCCTGAAACAGGAGGGCTTTGTCAAGGTGGACCGCAGACGCGGGGCGATCGTCTCCGTGGATGTCGATGTTCTGCGCGCGAGGGCGCAGCTGGAGAAAGATCTGCGGAAGCTCCTCGCGCAGGCGCGCTGCCGCAATATGTCCAGACAGGAGCTGCACAGGATGGTTGACAGTATTTATGACGATTATGATGTGTGATTTTGGAGAGAGATATTGATCCTTTATGAAAGATAATTATACGCCTAACGCACTGGCGGCGCTGCGTGCCGCCAAGGAAGCTTCCAAAAAAACGAAACAGAATTATACCGGCACGGAACATCTGCTCCTGGGGCTGGCGCAGGAGCCGGACGGGGTCGCCTCCCGGATTCTCGCGGAGAACAAGGTGACGCCCGCCCGCCTCGAGGAGATGATCACACAGCTCAATATCCACCCCGGGAATCTGGCGCTCCTTGACCACGAGGGATATTCCCCCCGATGCCAGAAGGTCCTGCACATGGCGCGCGGACAGGCGGAGCGGTACCGCTCCGACAAAACCGGCACGGAGCATATTCTTCTGGCCATCATCCTTGAAAAGGATAACGTCGCCATTAAAATCCTGGAGGCGATCGGCGCGAATACTTCGAAGATGTATTTCGAGCTCCTCGCGGCCATGGGAGAGGATCCCGCCGTCCACAGGGAGGACCTGCAGCCGGGCACATCCGGAGGGGAGAAAAAGGGGTTCCTCGCGCAGTTCAGCCGGGATCTGACACAGATGGCGGCGGACGGGAAGCTTGATCCCGTGATCGGGCGGGAGGAGGAGATCCGCCGCGTCATTCAGATCCTGAGCCGACGGACCAAGAACAATCCCTGCCTGATCGGCGAGCCGGGCGTGGGCAAGACCGCGGTGGTAGAGGGACTTGCGCGCCGCATCGTGGCCGGGAATGTTCCTGCCGCCATGCGCGACAAGCGCCTCCTGACCCTGGATCTGTCCGGCATGGTCGCGGGCACCAAGTACAGGGGCGAATTCGAAGAGCGCATCAAACGGGTCGTCGAGGAAGTCATCGCGGACCGGAATATCATACTGTTTGTGGACGAGCTGCACACCCTGATCGGTGCCGGCGGCGCGGAGGGGTCCCTGGACGCCTCTAATATTTTAAAGCCGTCGCTCTCCAGGGGGGAAGTCCAGCTGATCGGCGCGACGACCATCACGGAATACAGGAAGTACGTGGAAAAAGACGCCGCCCTGGAGCGCCGGTTCCAGCCGGTGCAGATCGAGGAACCGACACCGGCCCAGACGGTCGACATCCTGCGCGGCATCGTGCATATCTACGAAGAGCACCACGGGGTGAAGGTCGAGGACGAAGCGCTGCAGATGGCGGTGGATCTCTCTGTCCGCTACATCAACGACAGAAACCTGCCCGACAAAGCAATCGATGTCATCGATGAGGCCTGCGCGGCGGTCCGCCTGGGAGCGGACGAGGGGGGAGAGGACAAGACGGTCACCCTGGAGGACAAAATCCGGGACGCGGACGAGCGGCTCGCGAAGGCCTTCATGGAGGGCGACCTCTCCGAGGCGCGCGCCCTGCGGCGGGAGCAGGATATCCTTGTGAAGAAGCTGGAGCGGCTGCGCAGCCGGAAGGAGCGCGCGCAGGACTCGAAGAACCTGGTGGTCACCGGCCAGGAGATCGCCTCGGTGGTCTCCATCTGGGCCAAGGTTCCCGTCAGCCGGCTGACAGAGCGGGAGAGCGCCCGCCTGCTGCGCCTTGAGAGCGAGCTCCACAAGCGCGTCATCGGCCAGGAGGACGCTGTGCGCGCGGTGTCCAGGGCAATCCGCCGCGGCCGCGTCGGACTGCAGAACCCCGACAGGCCGATCGGCTCGTTCCTGTTCCTCGGACCGACCGGCGTGGGCAAGACAGAGCTGTCGAAGGCCCTCGCCGAGGTCATGTTCGGCTCCGACAAGGACCTCATCCGCATCGATATGTCCGAATACATGGAGCAGTACGCGGTGTCCAAAATCATCGGATCCGCCCCGGGCTATGTGGGTTACGAGGAGGGCGGCCAGCTCTCCGAGAAAGTGCGCCGCCACCCTTATTCCGTCGTCCTGTTCGACGAAATCGAAAAGGCTCATCCGGACGTTTTCAACATCCTGCTCCAGATCCTGGACGAGGGACATATCACGGATTCGCAGGGACACAGGGTTAATTTCAAAAACACCGTCATCATCATGACCTCGAACGTCGGCGCGCAGCGCATCGTCGCCCCGAAGACCCTCGGCTTCGCGGACCGGCCGACCCGGGAGCAGGACTATGAGCGCATGAAAAACAGCGTCATGGAAGAGGTGAAAAAGATCTTCCGTCCGGAATTCATCAACCGGATCGACGAGATCCAGGTCTTCCACGTCCTGACGAAGGAGGAGATGGGACAGATCACCGCGCTCCTGTCCTCCGACCTCATCAGCCGCGCGAAGGCCCAGATGGGGATCGACCTGAAGATTACGCCGGCGCTCCGGAACCATATTGTTGAAAAATATTCGGATGACAAGATGGGCGCCCGTCCGCTGAAGCGCGCGATCCAGTCCGTCATCGAAGACCCTCTGTCCGAAAAACTGCTGGCGGAGGAATTCGGCGCTGGTGACACGGTTACCGCGGGCTTCCGCGGCGGAGAGGTGGTCTTCACGTCCGCGAAGCCGACGAAGCCGCGCGAGGATCGCAAGGATACAGAAACAGACTGATCCGCGGAGATGCGGAAAAGACTGTCTCGCGTGTTTTGCGAATGTATCAGAGGGCGGCCGGACCGTCATGATTGCCCAACCGTACAGGCGGCGGGATCTGAGAAGCGGAGACATTGCAGCGGGGGTCCCGCGTGGCAGGACCTGCTAAAGCCCGCGTTCCGACGGATACGTTTATGCCGTTTTGGCGGTAAAGACGGTCAAGATAAAGATAAGAAGATGGCAAAAAAGATCAAGACAGTGTTTTTCTGCAGCAGCTGCGGGCATGAGTCGGCCAAATGGCTGGGACAGTGTCCCGCCTGCAGGGAATGGAATACTATGGTGGAAGCCCCCGCGCCGGCCGCTGCGGCCGGCGCGGCTTACGGAGCGGCGCGTTCCGGAACCGCGGCAGCGTACCGGAAGCCCGTGCCGCTCTCCGCTGTGGAGGATACGGGAGAGGAGCGCTTTTCCACCGGCTTTTCCGAGCTTGACAGAGTGCTCGGAGGAGGCGCGGTCGCGGGCTCCATGATCCTGCTCGGAGGCGATCCCGGGATCGGGAAATCGACCATCCTGCTTCAGGCCGCGCGCAGCATGGCGGCCGCAGGCCTCGAGATCCTGTATATTTCCGGGGAGGAATCCCTGCGGCAGATCAAGATGCGCGCGAAGAGGATCGGAGAGACTTCGGACCGACTCCGTTTTTTGTGCGAGACGGATCTGGACGCCGTCACCGCGGTCCTGCAGGAGGAAAAACCCGCCCTGGCCATCATAGATTCCATCCAGACGATGTACAGCGCGCAGGTGCAGGGCTCGCCGGGCAGCATCACGCAGATCCGCGAGGCGACCGGGATTCTGCTGCGGCTCGCCAAAGATACAGCCATCACGTTTTTCCTGGTCGGTCACGTGACCAAAGAGGGAAGCGTTGCCGGGCCGCGCGTCCTCGAGCACATGGTGGACGCCGTCCTGTATTTTGAAGGGGACCGCTACGCATCCTACCGGATCCTTCGAAGCGTCAAAAACCGCTTCGGTTCCACCAATGAGATCGGCATCTTCGAAATGCGCGGCAGCGGTCTCACACAGGTCCCGAACCCCTCCGAGTTCTTCCTGAGCGGACGCCCGCACGACGCGGGCGGGAGCGTTGTGACCTGTTCCATGGAGGGAACCAGGCCCCTGCTTCTGGAAGTACAGGCACTGGTCTGCCGCACGAACTACGGCTATCCCAGGCGGCAGTCGACCGGCACGGATTACAACCGTGTGAGCCTCCTGATGGCGGTCATTGAAAAACGGCTCGGAATCCCCATGTCCAGCTTTGACGCCTACATCAATCTGGCAGGGGGGATCCGCCAGACGGAGCCGGCCCTGGATCTCGGCATCGTGCTCGCGATCCTCTCGAGCTTCCGCAATGCACCCGTGGATGACCACATGATTGTCTTCGGGGAAGTCGGACTCTCCGGGGAGGTGCGCGCGGTCTCCATGGCGCAGGCCCGCGTCCAGGAGGCACACAAGATGGGCTTTACCAGCTGCGTCCTCCCGCACAGCTGTATGCGGCGCCTGGAGGCTCCTGAGGGCATGCGCCTGATCCCTGTCCGCTCCCTCGCGGAGCTGGGAGAAGTTCTGGGGCCTGCGGAAAAAGAGAAAAACTAAAGCGCGGGAGCGCTTTTTACCTGGAGGTGAAAATGGGATTAAATCCGATACAGATCATTAAACTGAAAGATACACTCAACGCGTTCCGGAACCGGCACCCGGGTTTCGCGGCTTTTCTGAGAGCCGTGCGGGACAGCGGCGTTTCCGAGGGCTCCGTGCTGGATATGAAGATCACTTCTCCGGAAGGAAAGGTCATGACAACCAATTTCCGTGTCTCGGAGGAGGATCTGGAGCTTTTACGGGTTCTCATGGAACTGCGCAAATAAGCAGAAATTGCGGCGGCCCAGAAAGCTGACGAAACGAAAAATAAAGTCTGCAGACGCGAAGCGGCTGCCGTTCGGCGCAGAAACCACGGAAACAAAAAAGCAGTCCGCAGACGCGGAAAAAATGCCGCGGCGGCCCAGAAAGCAGACGAAACGAAAAACACAGTCCGCAGACGCGAAGCGGCTGCCGTTCGGCGCAGAAACCACGGAAACAAAAAAGCAGTCCGCAGACGCGGAAAAAATGCCGCGGCGGCCCAGAAAGCAGACGAAACGAAAAACACAGTCCGCAGACGCGAAGCGGCTGCCGTTCGGCGCAGAAACCACGGAAACAAAAAAGCAGT
>JAUNJS010000240.1 GCA_030533125.1 Eubacteriales bacterium
GTACACTCTGCGCAATCTGTGAAATCCCGACGGCATTTTCCGGAGTGATTTCAAAATCATAGATAAAGATGTGCCTTTCGGGATCCTCCCGGAGAAGGAGCGGAAACTGTTCTTTTCCATAGCGGAGCAGGATATGCCCTGCGGAAATCAGCAGGGCAGCGGCGGGCGCTAAAGCCAGTCCGGTCCACAGGCCGTTCTCGTTCCCGAGAAGCACAGTGAACAGGACGGAAAAAAGGAGCGGGCAGATTATGTTCTTGCGGAGGCAGATCCGGAACGCCGGCAGCTGTTTGTCGATGAGGACGTAGTAGATGAAAAACAGGATCAGGATCGCCTGAAACGGAAGGCTTGCACCGATAATCCGCAGCGCGGTCGATGCCCTTAAGAGCAGCGCGGTATTATCGATCCCGAACGCCCATGCAATAAAGGGAGCCTGCCAGAGTGTCAGCAGGGACATGAGCAGGGCGATCGCGGAGATATCGAAAAAGACTGTCTTCATCAGGATACGCAGCGCCTTTGTATTGTTTTCACCCAGCAGTGTTCCGATCAGCGGCTGGGCAGCCATCGAAAGCCCGATAAAAAACGTCGTCAATCCCAGATACTTCTGGACCAGGACCACCAGGATCAATGCCTTTGCGTCATAATAAGAGAGCACAAGGATATCCAGAATCATCTGCATCAGCGCATCAAGCGCATAATTCGATGCCTTCACGATGCCGGTTTTGACAATCCTGAGGAAATCCTGTTTTCGCCAGTGCCGCACAAGCCGCAAAGTATTGCTCCCGGAGAAGAGATGCAGCAACAGGATCAGAATAAACAGGATCAGGCTTGTGACGGATGCCATGGCAATCCCTCTGACCCCCCACCGGACAGCAAACAGAATCGATAAAATAATATTGCCAACGATCAGAGTGATATTTGCGAGTACGGACAGCTTCTCTCCGCCATCCGCAACGACAATATTCTCCAGTACAACAGAAAAAGGCTGCAGCAGGAAATAAAAGAGGATGAAGCTGAAATATTCCCGCGCGACCTGCCGGGCTTCAGCTGTTTCAAAACAAAACGCAACGAACTTTTCCCTTAAAAGCAGCAGGACCAGAGCGTAAGCCGCCCCTCCGACGAGCGACATGTATACACCCTGGCTGAAAAACTCATTTGCCCGGCGCCTGTCAAAACGGCCGATAAGATAAGAATAATTCACAAGCGTGCCGGAATTCACAACAGAACCCAAAAAGGACAAAACCCCCATAAACGGAGCGACCAGACCAATCGCGGTGAGCGCCTCCCGGCCAATCAGGTTTCCGGCCACAATAATATCCGTGAGAGAAACGATAAAGCTGACTGATTCCACGATGATTGCCGCCCGAAGGATCGACCTGTACTTTCTAATAACAAAAAATGGTTTCGTCTCTTTCATTTCAATCACATGTATACTTAAGGGCATGGCACGGTGCCGCACATGGCACGATGCCACAAACCACGCAGGTATAAAACCACGCGTGTCGTCGCGTCTGCGCGTTGTCATAAGAACCGTCCCTCTGTCAACGTCAACCTCTGTCAACGACCTGCGCGCTGCGCATTGTCACAAGAACCGTCCCTCTGACAACCTCTGTCAGCCTCACCTCACAACCCGTGCGCGTTGTCACAAGAACCGTCCCTCTGTCACACCTCTGTCATCGACCTGCGCGCTACGCATTGTCACAAGAAACGTCCCTTTGTCAACCTTTGTCAACCTCTGTCAACGCCCTGCGCTGCACGTTGTCACAAGAACCGTCCCTCTGACAACCCCCGCGCGCATTGTCACAAGAACCGTCCCTCTGTCAGCTCGCGCCTGCGCGCTGCCGGGACCGGACAGGTACGCGTATTATAATAAAGCGCGGTTTTCCGCCGGTCAAGGTGAGAAGCAGGTTTTCTGCTTCTGCTCCGGTGGGGATCGTGTTACAATTGGGAAAAGTTATGTGGATTTTCAGGCAGAAAATGCCGTCGAAGGAGACATTCACAACGTTCCGTTTTCACAAAGCGTCAGGATGCCGGTTTCCACGCAGCAGTATGCGCGCAAAAAGGAGGACGAGGATTTGGTTTCCGTAAAGAAAAGCAGTGAGATCGCTGCGGACAGCGAGATTCTGACAAAACTGTATTTCCGGCTTCTGCCGGTCCAGGTGCTGTTGGTCGCGATGGGGTCCATCAATTCGCTCGTAGACGGCGTGATCGCCGCGCGCTGTATTGACGCGCGGACAGTCGGGGTCGTGGGGCTGTACTATACTGTCCTGCGTGTTCTGGAAGCGATCGGGGGTGTGCTGCTCGGGGGTACTGCGGTGCTGTGCGGCCGGTATCTCGGCCGCGGGGAGATCGATAAGACTAACGGGATTTTCTCCCTGAATCTGCTGGTGACTTTTCTTGCAGGCGCGCTGCTCACACTGATCAGCTTTTTCGCCACGGCTCCCGCTGCAGATCTTCTCGGGGCAGGTCCCGATCTCAGAGATCCGTTGTGTCTGTATATCCTCGGATATGGAATGGGAATCATCCCGCAGCTTCTCGCGCAGCAGATGGCGTCCTTTCTGCAGCTGGAACAGCAGAACAGGCGGTGCTACTGCGGGATCGCGGTCATGATCCTTGTCAATGTCGGACTGGATCTTCTGTTTGTGGCCCAATGGAAAATGGGTATCTTCGGGCTGGCAGTCGCCACCAGCATCAGCAACTGGGCCTATTTTCTTGTGCTTGTCCCGTTTTATCTCAGAGGCAGATCGCAGTTTCGTTTCCGCCCCGCAGACGCTCCGTGGCGTGTTCTGCCGGAGCTGGCTGCGATCGGGTTCCCGGGGGCGCTGCTGGTGGTGTGTCTTGCGGCGCGAAGCCTTGCGGTCAACCGGATCCTGCTGAAATACGCGGGCAGCGACGGGCTCGCGGCCATGACTGCGTTCAACATGATCAGCGGGCTGTTCATTGCGGTTTCACTCGGCTCGGGCTTTGTCGTTCGCATGCTGACGAGCATTTTTATCGGCGAGGAGGATGAAGACGCTGTATGCACGGTATTTATGATCGCTTTTACGCGCGTGCTGGCATTGACGCTGGTGATCGGCGCGGCTGTCTTCGTCTTTTCCCGGCCGCTCACAGGGTTATATTTTACAGATCCCGGTCTGGAAGTCTTCAGTATGACGCAGCTGCTCTTTCAGATTTACAGTTTTGTCATCCACACGGTACTCCTGTGTACGACGTGGAATAATTATTATCAGGCTGCCGGCCGGAAGGGATTCTGCAATTTTCTCTCTGTGTTTGACGGCTTTGTGTCTTTCGTCGTTCCCGCCGCGCTTCTGGCGCCTGTCTTTGGCGCGGCCGGCGTCTGGATCGCACTGCCGATCGGAATCGTGCTCACTGCCGCCCTGTGCTTTCTCTATCCGGTATTCAAAAACGGCCGCTGGCCGGCGAGCAAGGCGGAGTGGCTCCTGCTGCCGCAGATCCTTCCCGGGCCATCGTCTCCGGCCCATTCTTTTTCCCTGCACGGGATGGAGGATGTCACGAAGACAGCGGAACAGGTGCAGCGGTTCTGCGCGGAACAGGGGGTCCCCGGGAAGATCTCGTTCTATTCCGCCCTGTGCCTGGAGGAGATGGCCGGCAATGTGATCCGGCACGGGTTTCACGCGGACGGGAAACACCATACCGCAAATGTGCATGTCATGGTCCGGCAGGAGGAAGTCTTTTTGCGGATCAAGGACGATTGTATTCCGTTTAATCCCGGCGAGTACGCCGAAATGGTGTCCGGCAGGACCGGCGACGGCGTCTTCCGGAACATCGGGATCCGCATGGTGTTCCGCGTCGCGTCGGAGGTGACGTATCAGAATCTGGTCGGGCTGAACGTACTCACAATCCGCGTCGGGAAACAATAGAACGCGCCATATCAAAAATGCAAAAAAAGGATCAGCCCCCGGCATTGCCGGACTATCTCCAGCTGGTAATAATCAATGTTGACCACTGTTTTACTGATTTTATAATCATAACATGACATTTTGAGCGGCAATTTGTTCCGGGATGGTCTCCTGTTTCCGGGGAAATCCTCCTCTCTTTGTCAGGCTGTTATTCTTGTCAACGGTTTCTTTGGACAAAACAAGCTTGTTGTAAATGCAGGCTTTTCTGTCAGAAATCCCGGTCACGACATCTGCCGGAGCAGACTCCTCCTGTCACCTTTTTCAGAATCTATATTCTACTCTTTCGTTTAAATTACGTACACACGCGGGTATAATGGAAACATAAAGGAGCGCAGCATTCATTGCATTGCCGCACCGGCGTGCGGCATGGGGAAATAACATTGGGCGGGAAAGACATAACGGAGAAGACGCCGGAAGCGTACAATGACGTGTTTTCAGACATCGTGAACAGGCTGATATTTCATGGAAAACAGGTGGTACAGGAAGACCTGCTCACGGACGCACAGCCTGTATCCATGTATAAGGCCGATGGCGGTATCCATGAACAGGAGCGGGATGTCTCGAAGTACTGGGTCAAGGCTGAAGGCAGCAGAATCAATGTGAGGATCGCGCTCTTCGGCATGGAAAACCAGACCGGTTATGACAGTGACATGCCGCTGCGGGTGATCGGCTACGACGGCGCCGCCTACCGCGCCGAATTGTCGCTGGAAGAACGATATCCTGTCCTTACGCTGATTTTGTATTTTGGGGACAAGCCGTGGGGAAAGAACCGATCTCTGTATGATGTTGTATCTGTTCCGGAGGAACTGCAGCCTTTCGTAAATGACTACAGGATCAATGTATTTGAGATTGCACGTCTTCCAAAAGAATCCATCGACTATTTCCACAGTGACTTCAAAGTGGTGGTTGACTATTTCGTCGGAAAAAGGACAGATCCCGATTACAGGCCAAAGGATCCGGAGAAATTCAAACATGTCGATGAACTGCTCAAGCTGATGTCAGTTCTGACGCATGACAACCGGTTCGAGGATATGTTAAAAGAGGAAGGAGGCAAGCCAAAGGATATGTGTGAAGTATTAGACCGCGCCGAAGCAAGAGGCGAGATCAGAGGCGAAATAAAAGGTGTCATAAAACTTTATCGTGACGAGATGAACCTGCTCCCTTCAGAAATTGTCAACAAAATCATGCTGCGGTTTTCTCTTGGAAGAAACGAAGCCGAGAAATATGTGGAGGAGACACTCGGACTGGAACTGGCATAAAAGCATTTCCAGCGAGTCGGCACGCTGTAGCTCCGCCTCCATCATGCAGATCCCGCAGAAGGGATGGCATATGAGACGGCAGCATGTTTCAAAACTGATCTCCATATAAAGAGGCAGGACCTGTAGGTTTCCTGCCTCTTTTTTATTGCGTCAGAAGGTTTCCTCGAGCCATCA
>JAUNJS010000241.1 GCA_030533125.1 Eubacteriales bacterium
ATACCGGAGGGTTTCCGCAGCACACCGGAGGGCAGTCGATTATCTCCATAATCTCCAGTTCCGCCCGGAGAGCTCATCGATCGCTTCCACAGTCTCCCGGAGCACGCTGATGGTCTCCCCCGCCTCTCTCCGCCTCCTGTCTCCCATTTCGCCGGGGATTTGGATCTGATGGCCCGGCTGCGGAGTGCTGTTCCTGAGGCGGTCAAACCACTGCTGCGCCCTCTCTTCAAATTCTTCCGGCGGAAGAAAATGCGCGATATCGACGGCGATCAGGGAGTGACCGGTGTTTGTCGTCCTTGTGTAGTCAAAAATGGTGCTGCTCTCGCAGGAGAGATTCGCGCCGGAAAGCAGGCAGCAGGCAGCCTCGATCGCCATGGCAAGGATATAGCCCTTGTGGCCGCTCATCGGCAGCAGAATCCCTTCGAGCGCTTCCGCAGCGTCCGTCGTGTCGTTTCCGTCCCGGTCCAGCGCCCATCCCGAAGGAATCTCACGGCCTGTTTTGCTGTAGACCCGGATCTTCCCCCTGGACGAGGCGCTCGTGGAGATGTCCCCGTAAAAGGTCTGCTCCGCCGCCGGAAACGCGATCGCGACGGGATCCGTTCCCAGGAGGACTTCCCTGCCTCCGTAAGGAGCCATAACAGGGGCCGCGGCAGTGGTGACAATACCGATGCACCGCTCTTTCGCGATCATTTCAGCGTAATAGCCTGCCGCCGCGAAGTGATTGGAATGACAGACAGTCACCATGCCGATCCCGTACTTTTTTGCGAGGTCGATTCCCGCCGAAGCCGCTCTCGCCATGACGACCTGCCCCAGGCCGTTCCCGCCGTCCACGCGGGCGACTGCACCGTTCAGCTCGATGCGGATCTCCGGATCCGCTTCGATCAGTCCCAGCCTGATCCGCTCCGCGTAAGTCTTCACCCGCATCAGCCCGTGGGACTCCACGCCTCTCAGTTCGGCGTCAAGCAGTATATCCGCCGTCAGCGCCGCGTCTTCCCCGGGAACCCCGATGTCCGTCAGGATCTTTACGACTTTCTCCCTGATTTCCTTCTGCGAGACCAGTATTCTGCTGCCCATCTTCTCCCCCCTGCCAAGAACCGGATAACCGGAAAAGTTTTTATGATCTGCCGGGGCTCCGCCCGAACTTATCGCTTCCTGTTTCTTTCTGCCGCCGGGGCTTCGCCCGGACTTATATCTCCCTGTTTCTTTCCGCAGCGTAGTCATCGACCGAACTTATAACGGCCTGTTTTTCTGCCGCGGGGTTTTCGCCCGGACTTATAACTCCCGGTTTTTTTCATACGCCGGGGCTTCGCCCGGCCATACAACTCCTGTTTATCTTTTGCCGGAGTTTCATGCGAACACGTCGAAGAGGCTGATCTGGTTCGTCTCCGGCAGATCTCCCAGAAGCCCCAGGGCGTGCATTTTATCGATTACGGTCTTGGGCACCTTTGTGCGGTTCCAGAAGTCGTCGCGGGAAATGAAAGGCCCGTCTTTTCTGGCTTCGACGACGGCGTCAGCCGCCTTTTCACCCAGACCGTCGATGCTCTTGAGGCTCGGCATGATTTTTCCGTCCACGATGGAGCAGAGGCGGGACTGGGCGGTGTAGATGTCGATGGGAACGAATTCGAAGCCGCGGGCGTACATCTCGCGGACGACGAGACAGTCATCGAGGGTGGTCTGTTCCTTTGGCGTGAGCGAGTCCTTCCTGCGCTGGTAGTCCTCCATGACCTCCAGCAGGTGCTCCTGCCCGCGGCACATGATCTCGTAGGAGAAAGCCGAGGCCCGGATGCTGTAGTAGGCGGCGTAATACACAAGGGGATGATGTACCTTGCAGTAGGCGATGCGCAGGGCCATCATGACGTAGGCCGCCGCGTGCGCGCGCGGGAACATGTATTTAATCTTCAGGCAGGAGTCGATATACCACTCCGGGACGTTCGCGGCGCGCATGGCGTCCTTCATCTCGGGGGTGAGTCCCTTGCCTTTGCGGACGGACTCCATGGTCTTGAACGACAGGGATTTGTCCATCCCCTGGGCGATCAGGTAGGACATGATGTCGTCGCGCGTGCAGATCGCGGTCGACAGGACGGCCTTGCCCTCCTGGATGAGTGTCTGGGCGTTGCCGAGCCAGACGTCGGTGCCGTGTGAGAGGCCGGAAATGCGGACCAGCTCCGACATGGTCGACGGACGCGTGTCGTCGAGCATGCCGATTACGAACTTCGTGCCGAATTCGGGGATGCCGAGCGAGCCGACGTCGATGCCGCCGTTCTGCTCCGTCGTGATTCCGAGCGATTCCAGCCCGGAGAACAGCTTCATGACCTCGGGGTCGTCCAGCGGGATTTCGACGGGGTCCAGACCGGTCAGGTCCTGCAGCATGCGGATCATGGTCGGATCGTCATGTCCCAGAATGTCGAGCTTGAGCAGGTTGTGGTCGATCGAGTGATAATCGAAATGCGTCGTGACAATGTCGGTCGTCATGTCGTTTGCCGGGTGCTGGACCGGGGTGAAGGTATTGATGTTCTCCCCCATCGGCAGGACGACGATGCCGCCGGGATGCTGGCCGGTGCTGCGCCGGATCCCGGTGCAGCCGGACAAAAGCCGATCGATCTCGCAGCCGCGCTTCGCGATGCCTTTGTTCTCAAAATAATGCTTGACGTAGCCGTAGGCGGTCTTTTCCGCCACGGTGGCGATGGTGCCGGCCTTGAAGGTCTGCTCATGCCCGAAGATGACCTTCGTGTAGGCGTGCGCCTTGGACTGGTATTCGCCGGAGAAATTCAGGTCGATATCCGGCTCCTTGTCGCCCTTGAAGCCCAGGAAGGTCTCGAAGGGGATGTCGAAGCCGTCCTTTTTCAGGTCCTGTCCGCACTGCGGACACTTTCTCCGGGGCAGGTCGATCCCGCATTTCCCCTGATACTGCATAACGAGCTCCGAATCAAAGTCCGAGTAATGGCAGTGTGGGCAGTAGTAGTGCGGAGGCAGGGGATTGACCTCCGTGATGCCCGACATGGTCGCAGCAAAAGAAGACCCGACGGAACCGCGGGAGCCGACGAGATACCCGTCCTCCACGGATTTCCACACGAGTTTCTGAGCGATGATATACATGACCGAGTAGCCGTTCGAGATGATGGAGCGCAGCTCCCGCTCGAGGCGCTCCTCGACGATCTGCGGCAGCGGGTCGCCGTACATGTTGTGCGCCTTGTCATAGCAGATCTTCCGGAGCATCTCGTCGCTGTGCGGGATCACGGGCGGGCACTTGTCGGGCCGGACCGGCGACAGCGCGTCCGCCATGGCAGCGATGCGGCGGGGGTTCGTGATGACGACCTCCTCCGCCTTTTTCGCGCCCAGATACGCGAATTCCTCCAGCATCTCCCCGGTCGTGCGCAGGTACAGAGGCGCGGGATCCTCGTCCGACATCCCCATGCCCTCCTGGATAATGGAGCGGTAGATCTCGTCCTCCGGGTCCATGAAATGTACATCTCCGGTCGCGACGACAGGTTTCCCGGCCTGTTCGCCGAGGCGGACGATGGTCCGGTTGAGGTTCAACAGGTCCTCTTCCGTCCGGATCTGCGGATACTTGTCCTGCATTTTTCTCGATTCCAGGAGGAAACGGTTGTTGTCCCTTGGCTGGATCTCCAGATAATCGTAGAAATCCACGATGCCGGCGAGGACCTCGTCGGAGCGCTCCTCCAGCACAGCCTCCATGAGCTCGCCCATGACGCAGGCGCTGCCCACCAGGATCCCCTCCCGGTATTTCATTAGAAGGCTCTTCGGAATTCTGGGCTTTTTGAAAAAATAGGTCAGATGGGACTCGCTGACCATGGTGTACAGGTTTGTCCTGCCGGTGGTGTTTTTGGCCAGCAGAATGCAGTGGTGCGTGCGCAGGCGCTTGACGGTCTCCGGCGTCGGCATGCAGAAGGCATCGATCTGGCGGAGCGTCTCCACGCCCTGCTCCTGCAGAAGCGGCAGCATCTTCAGGAATATGTCCGCGGTGCACGCGGCGTCGTCGACAGCCCGGTGGTGGTTCTCAAGCGGGACGCCCAGAAGTTTCGCGACCGCGTCCAGGGTGTATTTCGCGTGGCCGGGCAAAAGCGCCCTCGCCATGCCGAGCGTGTCCAGCGTCGTGAAACTGCAGGGGAGTCCAAGTCTGTCGGCATTTGCCTTCACAAAACCGATGTCGAAACCGACATTGTGGCCCACAAGCAGGGCGCCCTCGCAGAAACGCAGGAAAAACGGCATGACCAGATCGATGGTCTTGGCGTTGAGCACCATCGCGTCGCTGATCCCGGTGAGCTGCGTAATTCTGAACGGAATCGGAACCTTCGGGTTCACGAACTGGGAGAAGCGGTCGGTCACCTTTCCGTTGACGATCCGCACGGCCCCGAACTCGATAATCCGGTTCTTTTCAGGCGAAAAGCCGGTGGTCTCGAGGTCGAAGACAACGACCGGGCGGTCGCGGAGGACGCTGTCCATGTTCTCGGCGGGAACAGGCACGACGCTCCTGGTCAGGTCGTCGACCAGATAGCACTCCATGCCGTACAGTACCTTGAAGAAATCCTGACTGTCCACGGGGGGCTGTCCGGCCTCTTTGCGCTTTTTGTTTTCCGCCTTCAGAAGATCCTCGCGGACATGTCCGGCATCCGGAAAGGCCTGGATATTGCCGTGGTCCGTGATCGCGATGGCGGGCATGCCCCAGCTGTAGGCCCGTTTTACCAGGTCTTTGCACTCCGAGACGCCGTCCATATCGCTCATCTTGGTGTGGCAGTGAAGCTCCACACGCTTAACAGGCGCGTCATCCGCCCGCGTCTTCTGGAACGACGGGATCTTCATGATGCCCTGGATTGAGGAGAGAATGACTTCCTTGTCGAAGGTATCCATCACGGCCGCGCCGCGGACCTTCACCCACGTGCCCTTTCCGATCTCTTTTAACAGTTCGTCCGCCTTGTCCGTGGGAACAAAAAGCTTGCAGTAAATCGAATCCGTAAAATCGGTGAGAGAAAACTTGACGATCGTCTTGTCGTTGCGGATATCCCTGCGGTCGTTCCCGAGAATCCGCCCGCGCACAACCACCTCGCCGATCTCTCCGACGACATCGGCGACGGGGATGGCATCCGCGGTGATCTCACGGCCGAAAATGACATCCGGGTGAGAGGAGCGTTTCAGGGAATAAGGGCGGTCCCCCTTTCTCTGGCCGCGTCCGGCCGGCTGCGCGCCTCTTCCCCGGCCGCGCCCTTCTTTCGGGGAGGAAAATCCACCCCGGGAGGACAGACCGGAACTGCCGGCCTTGCCGGTTCCGGCGCCGCCCGCGGAATTTCCCGCGCCTTCCCGCGCGTCTGAA
>JAUNJS010000624.1 GCA_030533125.1 Eubacteriales bacterium
CATTGGATCTCATTATCCGAGATCTTCAGGACATCGCACTGCTCGAGTCCCCAGGCGATCTGCTCTTTCGCCTCGTCCAGTGTGGACCAAAGCGGCGGACGCAGGTTGGGGTCAAAGGAGATCATACAGCCGTGCCGTCTGGCCAGCTCGACCGCCCGATGCGTCGCTTCGCGCACCTCCGGGTGCGTCAGCGAAAGCGAGCCGAAATGGAACACGCGCGAGGCTGCGATGAGCTCCTCATCCACCTCGTCCGCGCGCAGCATAATGTCCGCGCCGGGATTGCGGTAGAAGGAGAAGTCCCTGTCGCCGTCAGGCTTCTTGTGGACGAAGGCCAGTGTCGTGTGCACCGTATCATCCATGCGCAGCGCGCGCGTGTCGATCCCTGCCTCCTCCACGGCTTCCTTGAGCTGGCGGCCGAACTGGTCCTTGCCCACCTTGCCGATAAAGGCAGTCCGGCGGCCAAGTTTGGCGAGCATGGCGAGCACATTACAGGGCGCGCCCCCGGGATTGGCCTCCAGCAGAGGATTTCCCTGTTCGCTAAGCCCGTTTTCGGTAAAGTCGATCAAAAGCTCGCCTATGGCGACCACGTCGTAAGATTTCATTTCATTCTTCCTCCAGACACAGCTCGTATTTGACCACGTCTATCTCGACCTCGCCGATGGCGTGGAAGGAGATGCCCTTCGCCGCCTGCTCGGTCATGATGACGGCGGACATGACCTGATCGCCGTCGTTGAGAAAAGCCTCGATGCTGTTGCGGTCGAGGATCACGCGCATGCTGATCTCGCCGTCTTTGTTCGGCACCAGGCAGCGGCGCTGGTGGATGATGGCCCGCCGGGAGCCGGAGCACTTGCGGTCGATCTTCACGATGCGCTCGTGCGGCCGGAAGCTGAGGCTGCTGCGGTACTTTTCATTCTGCGCAAAACGCAGGGAGAATTTTTGGAAGAGCTTTTCCGGGTCTTTCGGGCGCACCGTGATGAGCAGATCCACGCAGCGGCCCTCGATGCCGTAGAGGACGGTATTGTCCCCCACGGAGACGTTCGTATATTCTACCTTCCCGCGCCGGTACTGCTCCAGCTCGCGCAGCGGCCGCTGGCACAGCCGCCCGTTGCGGAGGAATATCTCGCGGGGCAGGGTCATCTGGCCGTACCAAATCTGTTCCTTCCGGCTGTTCTGGCAGGCGTCCCAGTTCTGCAGCCAGCCAATCATCACGCGCCGGCCGTCCGGCGTCAGGATGGTTTGCGCCGCATAAAAGTCGATGCCGTAGTCGACGGACTGATGCTGCGTATAGGCAAAATGCCGTCCGCTGTCGTCGGTGTCGCCGATGAGGCAGACCGTTCCGTTGCCGTTATGGTATTCAAAGCCCTCCGGCAGCATGAACTGCGGGCTGACGATCAACAGCTTCCGTCCGTCCATCTCGAAGAAGTCCGGGCATTCCCACATCAGCCCGAAGCGTCCGTCGTTTTCGATGAACACACTCTCAAATCGCCAGGACAGCGCGTCGTCGCTGCGGTATAACAGCAGGCGGCCCTTCTGCTCCTGGTCGCAGGTGGCGACGACGCAGCGGTAGCTGCCGTCTTTTTCGCGCCAGATTTTCGGGTCGCGGAAGTTGAAGGGGCTCAGGCCGTCGGGAAGGCTGTCGCCGCTGATCACGGGATTCTGCTCGAGCTTCTCGTAGTTGAGGCCGTCGCCCAGGGCGAGACACTGCACCTGCAGCGCGT
>JAUNJS010000242.1:0-2290 GCA_030533125.1 Eubacteriales bacterium
GACAATCCCCCTCAAAAGAACCGTCCCCATGACACTCCTTGCGCATCGTCAATGCCGAGGCGAATTCAGGGGATTGAAACCTCTCCGCACAGGCTCAGCCTGAAATACTCTCTGATCTCTCCCGGGTCCTCTGTCTGGCCCAGCACCCACATCAGCTTCGTGACCGCCGCCTCGGCGGTCATGTCATAGGCCTGAAGCGCGCCCGCTTCCAGGGCGCGGCGCCCTGTCTCGTAGATTTCCAGGCTGCTGCCTTCATAACGGCACTGGGTCCCGACAAGGAACGTGATCCCCTGTTCCGTCATACTGCGGATCTCACTGATAAAGTCATGCCGCAGAAACGGCATCCCGCCAAGACCGAAAGCTTCAATATAAAACGCCCTGTATCCTGCTTCCGCGTACATCCTGAGCACTTCCCGGTGTATGCCGGGAAACAGCTTGAGGACTGCCACATCCGGGCAGTATCGGTCCTGCAGGCTGAATATGCCGTTCTTTTTCGGGATGATCCGCTCGTTGATCTTCATCCCTATGGAACTGATCTTCGCGACGTTCTCACAGTTGATGCTGTCAAAGGCGTCAAAGCTCAGGGATCTGACTTTGGACGCGCGGCAGCCCAGCATCACTTTTCTGTTGAAAGCTACAAACACACCCGGATAGCCGCTCTGTGCCATGTAGATCGCGCACCGCAGGTTCTCCATGGCATCCGCCACCGGATTGGAGATTGACAGCTGGCTCCCGGTGATTACGACAGGGATATCGATATTCCGGAGCATAAAGGACAGCATGGAGGAAGTGTATGCCAGAGTATCCGTCCCGTGGATCACCACGATCCCGTCAAAAAGCCTCCGCTGCCCGCTGATCGCCTGCGCGAGCCGGGCCCAGTCCTCCGGAAAGATATTGGCGCTGTCCAGGGAGGAAAACTCCTGTGTCGTCAGCTGCGCCTCCCCTGCCACGATATGGAGCTCCTGCAGCATGGACTCCGTGGTCAGCCCGGGCGTCAGACCGCGTTCCCTTGCTACCGAAGCCAGCGTTCCGCCGGTATTAATGATCAATACTCGTTTGCTCATGACATTCCTCAGATGTGGATCACAATACGGTTCTTCAGTTCCTCATGGTCCGATGTCCCACAGGTCATTTCCGGAACCGCACCTTTCAGCAGTGTAAAAGACAGGGTGTTCTCTGTCTTTTCCGGGTCATATGGTTCTCCGCTGTAATCCACAGTGATCTCAGCACTTTCATCGGCGCCGGAATACTCCACTGTGAATATCAGGTCCGGATCGGGCAGTACCGGCATGAGGATCTGCTGCACCAGTTCCTCAAAAACGAGCTGGATCCGGATCCCCGTTTTCGGCGGGATTTGATTCCTGCTGCAGTATTCCGTGATCCTGTTATACGCATCCGGAAAATCAAACCTGCGGTCCGATATTGCGATTTCCAGAACTTTGATATTCCGGATAAAACGCCGTGTCAGTTCTTTCCGAGGGTGTTCAAAAATCTCTTCCGGTGTTCCGTCTTCATAGATACCGCCGTTGTCCATATAGAAAACGCGGTTTGAGACAGTCCGGGCAAAATGCATCTCATGTGTCACAATGAGCATGGTTTTCCCGGTTCTTGCAAGATCTCTGATCACCGCCTGTACTTCACTGACCATGGTCGGATCAAGGGCGCTCGTCGGTTCGTCAAACATAATGATCTCCGGATCCATCGCGAGCGCTCTCGCTATGGCGACACGCTGTTTCTGTCCTCCGGACATTTCGTCCGGATAATGAAGCGCCACGTTGGCGAGACCCACTCTGTGAAGCAGTTCCATTCCCCGGTTATAGGCTTCCTGTTTCGACTTTCCTGCCAGATCCATCTGCGGGAGCATGATATTTTCAATCGCTGTCAGATGCCCGAAAAGATTAAATGACTGGAAAACCATACCGAGTTTCTGCCTGATCCGGCTGACGTCACAGGAGGGATCCAGGATTTCCTCTCCGTCAATGCGGATGCTCCCTGCGGTCGGCGTTTCAAGAAGGTTGATACAGCGGAGCAGAGTGGATTTCCCGGTACCGGAGGGTCCGATCACGGCGATCACGTCTCCGTCCCGGATATCCGCATTCACGTTCTCAAGCGGCGTTGCATCGGGATAAGACTTTTTTAAATTCCGAATCTCAATCATCTGACTTCACCCCCTTCAGGATCCGCTGCGGGACAGACTTTTAAATACCGGTTTTTAATCATCTGACTTCACCCCCCTCAGGATCCGCTGCGGGACAGACTTTATATAAATACCGGTTCTCAGTCCTCTGTC
>JAUNJS010000242.1:2390-5324 GCA_030533125.1 Eubacteriales bacterium
TCAGGATCCGCTGCGGGACAGACTTTATATAAATACCGGTTCTCAGTCCTCTGTCTTTATCCCCTTCAGGATCTGTTCCGGGGTCCGGTTCTTCGGATCAACCTGTCTGGTGAACACACCGATCACCAGTTTGAAGACTGCAGAAATCAGAAAGTATATGACGGTCACCGCGATCAGGGGGAAGAAAGCCTCGTATGTGCGGCTCCGCACGATATCCGCCATTTTGGTCAGGTCACGTACTGCGATATAGCCCACGACAGCGGTTCCTTTTACGAGAGACACAGCCTCGGCCCTGTAAACAGGCATGAAATGGAAAGCCGCCTGCGGCAGGATGATCCTGAAAAACGTTTTCCGGTCCGAATAGCCGAGGGCATAGGCTGCTTCCGTCTGGCCCTTGTCCACTGCCGCGACGCCGGAGCAGAGCATGCCATACATTGCGGATCCGAAAACCAGGGTAAAGCCGATCACGGATACCCACAGGCCGCTGATCCTGAATCTGCCGAAAACAACATAATACAGAACCATCAGGAGCACAACGACCGGCATGCCCTGGACCAGCCAGACACAGATCCCGGTGACCGTATTCGCGGCCCTGTTTCCTCCGCGGCAGAGAAGATAAACCAGAAAACCCAGCAGTGTTCCAAAGAGCATGGAAAACAGTGTGATCAGGAGCGTATTAAGTGACCCGGTCACAAATAGCTTCCAGCGGTCCTCCCTGAGGAAAGTCTTCTCAAAACTCGAAGCAAGGGACGCCCAGAATCCCTTTTCAGCGGCTTCTTCCTCCTTCAGGACAGCAAGTACGGATCCTCCTTCAAAAGTAGGCTCGGCGAATAGTACGCTTTCCGCCCTCTCCGCCGTATAGGCGATGCCTCCGCAGGCAAAGTCGCATTTGCCGGAGATGATCGCGGGAAGGATGCCCGCAAAGTCCATCGGCACAAACTCAAGGCTGTAACCATACTCCCTGCAGAAAAGGCAGACCGTGTCAATATCGATCCCGGCAGGATCTCCGTCCTTGACGAAAACAAACGGGATCATGGTCGGATCTGCTGCCATGCGCAGTCTGCCATTCGGACCGGGAAGGTCACGAAAGTCCTGCGCCGCCCGTTTGTCTTCATCCTCTCCGAACCAGGTCTCCTGAATTTCGTCATAGACTCCGCTGGCTTTGATCTCCCTCACAAACCCGCTGAATTCATCACAGAGTTTTTTCCCCTGTTCCGTTTTCGGAAAAATCGCTCCGGCCTTCATGCCGTCGGAAAGCTTCTCGTCTATATTTGTCAGATCCGGATTCTCCGCCATCATGTATTTGACAAGCGCGTCCGCATCGGCATAGGCATCGATCTTGTTTGTTCTGAGGGCATTGAGCATATCAATGCTTGTAGAAAAATAAAACAGCTGTGCGTTCGGGAATCGTTCTTCCGCCTGCAGTGCCTGTATACTTCCGGTTGTAACGCCGATCCTTTTATCTTCAAGCTCATCCAGTTCGGAAAAAGCCGCGGCCCCGGTATACAGGGAGCATGCAAAAAGGCTGACAGCGAGGAACAGAAGGAGCTTCTCCACCAAAGGTATTTTTGATCTTAACATGGTTTCAACGCCTTTCCGTGTATCGTGACAGTATACTGTCATGCTGTCAGCTTCCCGCAGTTCATATCAGAGGATAAAGGCCAGGATATCCGTAAAAACCTTTTCCCGGTCTGTCTCATGGAGGATCTCGTGCCGCATTCCCTCATAGAGCCGGAGCGAAACATCCTGTACCCCCAGTTCCCGGTATTTGTCGTACAGCCACTGCGGTCCTTTCCCCATCCGGCCGACGGGATCATCGGCGCCGGAAATGATCAGGATCCGCTCCTGCTCCGAAATGTGGCGGAGCGAGCGCCGGTCCCAGATCTGTGCCATGCCTCGCAGGAATTCCCTCCAGAAACCGCCGGAATTGATCTGTCCGCAGTAGGGATCTCTGATATAATCCTGCACATTCTCCTCATTGACGGACAGCCAGTCGAAATCCGTTTTTCTTCCTTTCACGGAGCGCGCATAGGACCCCAGGCCCATGGACTGCAGTACACTGCTCGGCTCGTCCCGGTTCCTGTCATTCACGAGAAGCCTCGAAAGGGCATAACCGGTCTTCATCAGGGCATCCTGCCCGCCGTTGGAGCCGCACAGGATCACCTTGTCCGTGTAGTGCGGATACTTTTCGATCAGGGCCTGTGTCAGGAAGGAACCCATGGAATGTCCCATCTGCACGGTCTGCAGCCCGTTCTGCCGGGCCAGACGGTTCATTCCGTGGATCGCGCGCAGGGTCTTGCGGAAGGCGTCCTTCGGCCAGAGTTCCTGGCGTTCTGCCGATTCCGCATTCAGTCCCTGCCCGAAGGCATCCAGCACCCAGACATTGATCTCCCTCTCGTTCATCCAGCGGGCAAACGCATCGTACCGCGCCGCGTACTCGTCCATGCCTGTGATCACAGTCAGGTTGGCGCGCGGCGCTTCTGCAGGCCAGTACCACCCTCTGAGTTCTTCCGAAGGGGATGCTTTCACACAAAACTGTTCCATTTTTTTCTCTCCATTCCGGCCATATGCATATGCGGGGAATTCAGGGTTGCAGCACTGAGAAATGCTCCATCCGGTTTGTCTTTCTCTTCGGTCTCACAGGGCAGAATTCAATTATATAGCCGGTGCACATATCCAGCATTACAAACAGGATCTGTAAATACGGATCAACCCGATTCTCCCCGCATCTGCGCCGGATTGTCCGCGGCCTTCACTTTATCAAAATCTTTGCAGTATTTAATCTGCCTGTCGATTCTGTTTTATCACATCTTCATAAAACAGAGAATTATATAGTTTTCGTTAATGATCGCTGTCCCGCGGAGCGAGTTTCGCAATTACCTGATCATTATACTACGTTGCCGGAACGCAGAGAAGAAGATACAAAAGAATACC
>JAUNJS010000243.1:0-1951 GCA_030533125.1 Eubacteriales bacterium
TCCTTTTTTCAAGAAATCCGTTTATCATGAAAATATTCCATGAAACTCTTTTTGCGCGGATTCGTTTATTATAGATCCTGTTTATCGCGCAATCTGTCTGTCGTAAAGCTCGCTTTCTGTATCTGCCGGTTCCCTCTGTCTCCCTGCTGAAATAGATCCGGTGTCTCAAGAACGGGCAGGTTCTTTTTCAATATCTGCGGAAACGTCTTCCGCTTCACTGACCGGGTTCTTTTCATCCTTCTTTTTCGCGCGCCACGCCTGCATTCCCGGCTCTGTCCGCACCCGATACGCCTTCGACCTGAGATAAAGACCGAACAGAGAATGCGCTGTCAGAAACGCCAGAATGACTGAACCGACCATGATCACGATGGCAGCGGGATTCTCCACCATGTTCTCCGTAATCACAGCATATCCGGGAAACACAAATCTTCTGATCAGAAGCGATACCGCAAAGTAATATACAAATGACAGTATGATCCAGAGTATAAATGCTGCCATGTTTTCTTTTCTTCCAAAATCTTTCGGGAGCTTCATAAGTCCTCCTGTCGATGAAAATCTATTGAATGTCTACGAAGGATTGCCAGGCAAATAAATGCTCCATCCACCGTCTCTTTTTCTCCGATCTCACAGGTCTGAATTCAGTTACATGGCCCGCTATGCGCCTTCCTTTCGCTCTGCAGTCCCGAAGAAAAAACTGTGCCGGTTGACACATTTATTTGTGCGGCCATCCTGAAAACTATTAAAACGCACACGACGGAGCTTTTCAATGTCTTTCGAAAGCTTCACGTCTTTACCAATCGATTCTTTTCCTGTCAATCATATATTTTCTGGCGATCATAAACTTCCTGTCGGCAAAAACGCACGCAGCGATGCGATATTTCGCATAACTGCGTGCGTCCGCCCGGAGCAAACCGAAAAACCACGCCCAAAACAGGGCTTTACTACGTTATAACTGCTTGCGCGCGTCCGGAGTAAACTGAAAAACAGCGGAAACCATCCCGGATTCCGGGAGCGTCCGAACATGCTTATTTATCCGTTCGACACAGCTTCCTCGTGCTGCTCGATCCGACGGACGCGTTCGTATACGGGGGGATGTGAGGCATACAGGATTTCCAGGAGGTTTCTTTCGTCCCGCTGCATATCCTGGAAGCGCGTCAGAAAGTACTGGAGCTGAGGGCCGTAGCCCAGTTCACAGCTGAATCTGTCCGCCTGAAATTCGCTCTGCCTGCTGCAGATTCCCATCGCCGCCTGGTATATGAACAGGACGGCGTACTGCAGCGCTGTATAAATCCCCCTGACCATCCTTCCGATTCCCCTGAACAGCATAAAACTGAGAAAGCCTCCGCAAATGCCGCACAGCACAAGGATGAAAAAAAGGATCCAGAGGAAAGAGACGCTGATCAGCGATCCCAGTGAAAGTCCTATGATAACAGCAGTTACGTTCGCGAAGACCACGCGGTTAAAGACCGCGTCCAGATGCAGCATATGGGATGCTTCGTGTCCAAGAACCGCGCAGACAGTGGCGTCGTCGCAGTTGTCCAGCAGATACTTCGTCAGGGAAATATTCTGATATCCGTAAGTGTACGCGTTGGGAATCCCGCCGGGTGTCACATGCAGCTTCATGGAGGAAATGTCTCTCCCGTATACACGCCGCACATCCTCCACGATATACCTCTGCAGGGACTCCAGCCTGGTTCTTGTGTAACGGTCAAGTTTGTCGATACTGACGGCTCTGTGCCTCCACAGGTCGATACTCTCCCCGATCCAGAGATAAAACAGGATGCAGGCAGTCAGTACTGCCGCGGCGGCTACCCCCAGAATGCTGTATGTCAGCAGAAAATCCAGGATAATCACGATTGCGATTTTTATCATTCCACCGGTTCTCATTCTTTCTCCTCCCTCTGACACTTCATTACAGTTCTCTACAGTTCTTCACAGTTCATAGCAGTTC
>JAUNJS010000243.1:1988-5319 GCA_030533125.1 Eubacteriales bacterium
ATTAAAAAAACGTTCGGATCCGAATTGTCTGCAGCCAGGCCGGGAGTACAATGATCTGCGCTCAAATGCTGAAGACAGACAACCGGCCCATGAATGAAATAATTCCACTCCCCGGTTCGAGGCTGGTGATCATCCGCGCGCAGACTCAGACGTTGAAGGAAGATGACTGGCCCATGAATGAAATAATGCCGCTCCCCGGTTCGAGACGGGCGATCATCTCCTTCCGGTACCGCGGTTCTTCCCTCGGTGCCGCGTACCCGTAAATATCTGTTTTGTTTTTTCCAAACAGAATATCAAACGGGCTGTTCGCCCGCAGTCTCCTGTCGTAGGACTCCGTATATGTCTTATGAACCACGTCGATCACTCCGAATTCCTTTTCGACCTTTCCGCAGCTGTCCATATCCACATGTCTGCTGTATACTCTCGCCGTGAAGCGGTTCAGGACTCCTGCCCTCCCGGAATCATTACAGAGCGTAAAGATGTCCTCCGAGAGAACATGTACGTCCATGTTCTCCGGAAGAGATTCCAGGAAATCACTGACAGATTTCCGGTTCCCGTATCCTCTGTCGAACACAAGGACGGCCGCCTCTTCGCTTCCTCTCTCCTCCATTCCTGCCTGCAGAAGCTCCAGGACGGCTTTTCTGACGGCCTCGTCCCTCCCGAGCTTTCCGAGCGGGATCAGGAACGCGCTGTCGGGCGCTGCGGAGGCATAGATGTCTTCTCCCCGGATAAACGGCAGGAGCAGCAAAAGAATGTCCTCGAAATCTGCAGCTGCCGCGCTGTATTCCGAATACTTCGAAATCAGCGAGATCTGCTGCCGCGCATTGATCACACCTGCATCCAGAAGCCCCTGGATTTTCTCTTCAACCGCCATGTACGTGCCGTATTCGGAAAGCATTTCCGCGGAAAGGACTTCACTCCCCGTATTCCCTCCCAGCGTTTCCAGATATTGTAAAAATCGAAAATACGCAAGCAGCTTGGCTTTTCGCATTTCGTCATAGCCGAACACTTCGAGCAACTGTCTGAGCCGCCTTGTGCCAGTCATGGAATTGATCCGGAACGGATCGAACAGGCAGTATTTCCCGGAGAGGCCGTTTTTGATCCGGTATCCCATGGATTCCAGCACGCTGTAGTCGTCCCGGGACGGGCTGTCTGTGTCGTCAACAATGTACAGCGGCTCTCCCTTCTCTCTGCATCTTTTGACAATGTCCTGCAGTACTGCGCGGCGGACGATCCGGTCTGTTCCGGAAAAAAGGAACCTCACCGGCTCTTCGATGTAACTTTGCCGAAGCATCCTTTCCATAAACATGAGATAATGCATTTCGATTCCCTCCGTCCTCTCCCTCTGAAATTGTCTGCATCCTGCACACCCGGGATGTGCCCTGTATCCGGTTTCCGGCAGTGTCGCCGGACTGTCTGTCCTTCCGGAATCAGGTCAGTTTTTTTCCGACCGTACACTGTCTCCGTCCCGCAGGAACCGTGTCTGTCCTTCCTTCCGGAATCAGGTCAGTTTCCATCCGACTGTATACTGTCTCCGTCACGCAGGATCCGCACCCGCTCCGGCTCCCCGGACCGGATCTTGACATAACATTCCCCGACGCCCAGACCTGCGAAGTCGGCATCTTTCACAACAGGATGCTTCTCCACCTTGACGACCGGGCGGTCATAGCGCGAGAGAGGTGTTGTCATGATCGTTTCCCAGCGTTCTCCGTACAGTTTCTGCAGCGTTTCGATGGTGTGCGGGTCTCCGGGATGGAACGACACCGTCACAGGAAAGCCCGCGAGGCTCGCGTTTGTGAGATGCTCTCCGTTCAGCTCCGGCGCGACCGCGTACAGCGACTCCAGAGACTGCGTGGAGACCAGTACCTGCAGGCCGAACTGCTGCCCGAGCGTGACCGCCTGGGTAAGTCCGAAATCGTGCTCAATCTTATCGATCTCGTCCAGGACCCACATCATCTCCCCTTTAAAATCCGACGTCAGGGACAGCATATGATCTCCGATATATTTCAGGAAATACTGCTCGAAAAGGGTGGAAGAAGCTCTGCTCTTATGATCGTGCACAATGAAAAGCCGCTCGCCGTACGCCCCGCGCATGTATTCGTAAATCGTGTCCCCTCCTGTCTCTGATAAAAATGACCCGCCGAATTTCTCCAGAATATTCTGCAGAAAGAATAAAATGTCGCTCCCCTTCCGCGGCATGCGGTAGGAATCACAGTGATCCGGGTCATAATCGAAGTTATCCATCAGCATGCTGCGGTTTGGAGCATATTCGGCCAGGAACGCGAGGAATTTCTTATGCCCCGAATTTTTCATCGAGGAGATCAGCGTTTTATTTGAAGGATTATTCGTATAGCGATACAGGATCACCTTGATGAACGCCTCAAATGTACTCCTGGCACCCTCCACCCAGACCAGGTTTCGACGGTCCTGCATCAGATCGGAGAATAAAATCGTGGATATTTCCCTCAGTTCGGTGTCCCATTCCGCGGGATCATGCTGGCGGATCTCCTTCACCAGACACCACTTGAACAGATTCTCTTTCGGAAAAATCCGGTCGCTGAAGGTGATCACTTTGTCCCGGGGCCGCATGAATTCCCTGGTGAAATCGTCCGGCTTGATCTGGAAAAACACTGCGTACATGCCCGGGTTCTGACGAAACCTCTCCCGCACATATTCTTTTACAAAAACCGTCTTCCCGTACCTGGTCGTCCCGGTCACAAGCGTATTTAGTGCCGACACGGGGATACAGACCTCGCGATTTCCGTTTGTCAGGACTGCCCTGACACCTCCCCCTTTCGCGTCCCGGGAAAGCCCCCCGCCCGCCTGACGCGTTCCGGGCATCTCATAATACATCTCTTTCCTCCCGTTCTTCCCGCTTTCCTGCTGCAGGCATTTGAGTTTGCTTCCAATGTACAGATTGAACGTGATACGGGCCAGTAAAGACATGTTGTCCGGCCATGTCAAGACATAATTCCCAGCCATCAAAAAAGGCTGTTTTTTTCATTTTTGGGGGCCAGCCCCCACACCCCCGAGGTTTTATCGCATTGGGGTTTCCAGAAAGGGTGATGCAGGTATTTGGCCGCCCATTGTGTCCATTTTTGGCCGTAGATTATGTCCAAACCTGGCCGGGTATTGTGTCTTTGCTGGCCTGTTCGGATGGCTGTCTGCAGCATGACGCAGAGAGCTCAGGATGGCCGCATAAATAACTGCGTCAACTGGCGCAGAATTTTCCTTTGAGATATGACTTTAATCATCGGTATCCGCGCCCGCGCCATCGTCCGTGCCCCACGCATCCGCGCCCGCGCCGTCCTCCGCGCCTCCCGCATCAACG
>JAUNJS010000031.1 GCA_030533125.1 Eubacteriales bacterium
AATAACCGTATAGTAGAAACGAGTACATGGCAGAAATGAAAGCAAAGTGGAAATGTAGATCTGTATTTACGGAAAAAATGTAAGATTAGTGTAGACTTTTCACGATCCTGATCGTATAATAGAAAACGGTTTATAAAAGCATTGTATTTGCGCGATTCATATGCAGAAGACATCCTGCTGCCACAAAGACAGCAGTTTACTGCGCAGCGCAAATCATGCTTTTTACAGGACGGTCGACCGGGAAATCATTTCCCGGAGAATGTCGGCCGGACAGGCATTTTTCAGGAGCCGCAGCAGTGAACGCCGCGGCTCTTTTTGTGTGCTTTTATGCTGCAGGGCATGGCCTGTTGTCACAAACCACATATGTATAAAACTACGCGTGTCGTCGCGTTACGCACTCCTGACCCGCTCCACACATCCGCATTCCCGATCTTTTTTGCGCATTCTGCGCAAAAAAGATCTCCATGCTCATGTTCGACCCTTGGGCCGATGCGTTCGCAAATGTCCGCAAATGCTCGTACCGGCACGGCATTTGCGGCCGCTTGCCCGCTGTTTTATACACGCTTCAGCTCTGACTTAAGGAAGGCGGTCTGAGCAGCTGTTCAATATAGACACACTGTGACGCGGGCGGATCCCTGTCAGTTTCGATGTTACGGAAGATAGAGATGAAGATAGAGATTTTGAAAGCGATGGAAAAAACAGGGAGATGAACAGACAAAATGGATTTTCTTACAGCGGCGCACACGGATGCGGGCACGAGGAAAAAAACGAATCAGGACTCCATGCTCATCATGCGGGCGGAGACGGCGGGGGGACACACCCTGTTCGCGTCTGTCTGCGACGGGGTGGGCGGTCTCGCCAGGGGGGAGGCTGCCAGCGCGGCGATGGTCCATGCCTTTGCCGGCTGGTTCGAAAATGATCTCCCGGTTCTTTTGCAGGCGGCGGAAGGGGTGGGATTTGATGAGGAAAAGCTCTGGATGCAGTGGACGTCGCTGATTGACGGGACGAACCGTTCCATCGGGGAATATGGAAGGCGGATCCATGCCTCGCTCGGGACGACAGCGGCCGGCGTGCTGATCGTGGACAGCGATTACTATATCGTGAATGTCGGGGATTCCCGCGTGTATCTGCTGGCGGATCAGATCTATCAGCTGACCAGAGACCAGACATATGTCCAGCGGGAGATCGATTGCGGACGCATGACCTGCGCGGAGAGCCTGACGGACCCTCATCGGGGCGTACTTCTGCAGTGTGTCGGCGCAAGCCGGTTTGTCCGCCCTGTTTTCAGCCGCGGAAAGACAGCCCCGGGAAATGTTTTCCTGCTCTGTTCCGACGGCTTCTGTCATGTGATCGCGCCCGGGGAATTGTATCAGGCCTTTCACCCTGCGCGGATGACGGAGGAAAGCATCATGAAGGAGCGGCTGGCAGAAATGACCGGCCTCAATATCGCGCGGCGGGAGGATGATAATATCAGCGCGATCCTGGTGAAGCTTTTGTGACGAATGGGGCTGCTTTACGCGGCGGGAGGCAGCAGAAAAAGACACAGAAAAAAGACTTCTTGTAAAGAAGATGCGGCTTTGCGCGGCGGCAGGCGGCAGAGGCAGGGGAGGAGAGAGCATGCTGAAAGTCGGAACGCTTCTGGACGGAAAATATAAAATCCTCAATGTGATCGGGCGGGGCGGAATGAGCGTGGTCTATCTGGCGATCAATGAACGGGCGAACAAGACATGGGCTGTAAAGGAAGTCCGCAAAGACGGCGGCGGCACCGCGATCGTCAGCCGGGGGCTGGCAGCGGAGACGGAGATGCTGAAAAAGCTAAGGCACCCCAATCTCCCCAGCATCGTCGATGTGATCGACAGGGACGACAGCTTTATTATCGTGATGGATTATATCGAAGGAAACAGCCTCCAATATCTGCTTGACACGGAGGGACCGCAGGATCCGGAGAAAGTGATCGAGTGGTCGAAACAGCTCTGTGACGTACTCGGATACCTGCACAGCAGACGTCCACCCATTATTTACAGGGACATGAAACCGGCCAATGTCATGCTGCGGCCGAACGGGGAAGTGACCCTGATTGACTTCGGGACAGCCCGGGAATACAAGGATGCGCGGACCGAGGACACCGCCCTGCTGGGGACACGAGGCTATGCGGCGCCGGAGCAGTTCGGAGGGCGGGGGCAGACTGACGGCCGGACTGATCTGTTTAATCTGGGGGCGACCATGTACCATCTGGTCACGGGCCGCAGTCCGGCGGATACGAATTTTGTCATCCGTCCGATCGGTGATTTCCTGCCTCATATGAAGGGCAGCGGCCTGGAAAAGATTATCCTCAAATGCTGCCGGCCGGAGCCCGAACAGCGCTTCCGGAACTGCGCGGAGCTGATGTACGCGCTGGAAAATGTCCACGACGAGGACGACAGAGAGCGGGCGCGGCGCCGCAGGAGATTAAGGGGATTCACCGCATGTCTTGTGATCTCTCTGACGGCCGCGGCCGCGGGATTCGGATTCCGGGCGGCCTATGCCGGCACAAAAGGAGAAATGTACGCCGGATATCTCGCCGATTCGGCGGCGGAGATGACTTTTCGAGGGAAGGCAGACGCGTACAGGAAAGCTATGGATCTGGATCCGGGAAACGCGGAGGCCTACGAAAAGCTGATTGAAGACGCGGAGCTCCTTCTGGAAATCACAGCCACGGATTATAACCTGATCCGGGAGTGCATTCACAGCACCCGGGGGGATCCGGGAAAGCGCAGGTTTAATATTGATTTTTTAAAAGAGAAAGATGCCGCGGCTTACGCGGATTTCCATTTCCGCCTCGGTTCCCTGATTTACCTCGGCTTTCCCGGCGGGAAGGGCAATGCCAGGGAGTATCTCGGATACGCGCTGGAGTCAGGCGGTCTGGAAGGGCAGAAAGCGGGCGAGGCGCAGCTCATGTATGACTTGTCTGAAGCTTACAGAAAAAGGATCCGGAATGACGCCGATACCAGACCCGGCAGGATCAGGGATGATTCCGTTTACCGGGAGTATTGGGAAAAACTTGACGAGCTCACCCGAGAACTGGAGAACCTGACCGCGCAGACCGGTTCGAGCGGATATCCGATCCGCGTCTGTGATGAGCTTGCGGCCGAGCTGAACAGCGCCAGAATTGTAAACTATTATGAGCAGGGCGTGACGGAATCCGGAATGCGGGAAACCCTGCAGAGAGCTTCTGATTTTATCGACAGGGTTCCTGTGCAGTCGGAATTCCTGCAAAACCAGAGACACCGCGTCAGAGAAAACCTGGATCTGGCAGAGGACGCCGTCGATGACTATTTCAACGCGACGGTCCATGCGGGGAGGATGTCCGGAAGCGCCGCGTCCGGAGGAACAAGCCGGTCTGCGGATTCCGCGTCCGGAGGATCCGTATAATGAGAAACCCGCGCGGTCCGGGATAAATGCCTTCAGAAGTGACGCGTCCGGAGGATCTTCTTCCGGCAATGGAGAACAGAATGAGTGTTTCAGATAACATGGATTTTCTGCAGTCTGCTTACAGGACATGCTTCGTAATCGCGGCTGCCGCACTGATTCTGGCTGCGGCGCTGTTTTTTCTTCTGGATATTCGTGAGATTTTTATGATCGAGACCGGACGCGCGAGGCGAAAGTCCATACAGGAGATGGAAAACAGGAACCTTCGCGGCGGCAGTCTCAGAAGAGACAGATATTCCGGCGGGAAAAGCCGGAACGGAGAATCCGACGGGATATTTTGCCCGGGACAAAGCGTCAAGGGGACAGAGAAGGAAACAGATCTTGAACGAATGGATTTTAATTCAGTGCGCACAGGGGATACGGAAGAGCTGCCGCCGGAAAGGACAGGAGGATGCGGAGCTGCTGTGTGCGCCGGATCCGGGACAAGAAAAATCTCCGGATTTCGTATTGTGCAGAAAACGATTATTGTACACACGGATGAAACGATTCCGGTGTGACAGACAGGCCGAAGTACAGCCGGTTCCGAAGGGGACGCTCCTCCGGCCTGAATCGAGCAGGAGAGGATGATAATGAAAAAGAACGTGAGACGGGGCGGCAGGTTTGCAGAAATCCTGGCTGTTTTCTGTGCCGCTGCCCTGATGATTCAGGCAGTTCCGACACGGACTGTGATCTCCGCGAACGTTGATGCGGCCGAGACTCCTGCGGAAACCGCAGGCAGCGGAGAGACATCAGGAGAATCACAGTATTCTGACGCAGAGGAAGCCGAGAGTAAAAAAGAAAAAGACGAAGAAGAACGCAGAGAGGAAGAAAACAAAGAAACAGGTGGAGAAGATCTCAGGGAGGAAGAAAACAAAGAGACAGACGGGGAAGAAGAGGAAGGGAAAGAGAATAAAGAGGACAAAGGGATAGACGGGGGAGAGGAGGAAAAGACGGAGGATATGGAAAAAGAAGGAATAGAAAAGAAAGAAGACGGAGAAGAGGACAAAGAAGGAGACAGGGAAGATAACGAAGAGGAAGACAGGGGAGAGGACAAAGAGGAGGAGCAGGAAGAAGAAAAGTCAGAGGAAAAAGAAGAAGATAGGAAAGAAACGGGAGAGGAAAGTCAGAAAGGAGACCGGGAGGAAAACAAAAGGGAGGACGAGGAAGAAAACAAAGAGGAAAGCCGGGAGGAAGATCAGAAGGAAAGCAGAAAGGAAGAGAATGAGGGAGACCGGGAGAAAAACGACGCGGAAAACAGGGAGGAAGACGGAAAAGAAGTCGGAGAGGTAAACAGGGCAGAGGATAAAGAGGGAAACGGGAAAGTAGAAAAAGAGGAAGGAAAGGAAGAGGACAAGGAGAAAAAGAAGCAGGAGGATAAAAAAGGGAATCAAGCAGGGGAAGGCGGTGAAGAGTATCAGGAAACAGACGGAGCGGTAGAAAAAGAGGGAGATAAAGGCGGGGATCTGAAAAAGGGAGACGAAAAGGAGGTCCTGCGATCAAATGAAAAAACTGCAGCCGATGCAAAAAAGGATGCGCGCGCCGGCGCGGAATTCAGCGAGCAGAATGCGCCGGAGGAAACTGTGATCGCGTGCGCGGAGGAGACGCCCGCGGAAAAACCGACGAAAACAAAGAAAATTGAACTGACAGCGCGCGATTCCGGGGAGTCGGGGTATTCGGGAATCCGGCGCATGGATCTCTGTGTACGGGACAGCAGCGGCGGGATCGTCTATGACGCGGAAATACAGCTGACGGATAATTCCGGTTCGAATGACGGGATCCGGATTGAAAATCGGCAGATCCTGCGGGAGAACAGTGATCAGGGAAATCCGGACGGAAATGCGGGAACGACATCCCCGGAGCCGGCATCTTTTGAAGAGGCGGAGGCCTTCAGGACGCTTGCCGCGGAAGTTGTCATCGGAGGGAGGCTTACCGGGACATACAGGCTGGAAGTAACCGCGTGGGATTACTGTGAAAACAGCAGGACCACAATCCGGGAGCTGACCTTCGACAATACCGCCCCGGCCTGTAAAATCGTACTCGATGACACGTCGGACGGAAGCGCTGTCGAACGCAACGGAGAGACATACTGGTATTACGGGGCCATCCGCGGAGAAGGCCTGAAGGTGACCTTTGCGGATTTATATCTCACCGCAGAGGGAGGAGAGTATTCTGTCACGCTGAAAAATGCGGACGAAGCAGGCGGCGCGGTAACAAAAACATTGGATCTGTCCGATGCGGCACAGGCATCGGAGGACAGCCTCCCGGGCGGGACTGTTTCTTTTGGCGCGGCGGAAATCAAAGCGCTGAAGGACGGCAGGATCCACATAGAGGTGACCGCGAAAGACGCCGCCGGGAACATCGCGGACAGAGCCGCGGAGGTGACGCCGCAAGCACTGCGCCGCGCCGCAGACCCGGATCCGGAATTTTCCTTTGTGCTGGATACGACGCCGCCCGTGCTTACGCAGTCCGATACGGAAACAGAAAAGGCTCCCGGGTACGATGCCGGATGCTTTTATTACAGCAGACAGTTTGTTACGACCGTCACCATTGCGGACGACAATATCAATGAGAACTCGTTTACGTTCGGCTTCAGCGGCACAGAGGATCAGAACGCCGCGGATGCTGCCGTCGTGGCCGGAGACCCGGTACTGTCGACGGACACGCAGGGGAACACCGTATGTACAAATTCATTTACGGGGAAAGAATGTCCTGAAGAGGATTCGGGCCGGGATCCTGACGGATCTGCCGGCGCGCGGATCGGCTCCCTTCAGATCTCCGGAAAAGACTTCGCCGGCAACGCGCTGACTGTGAGCGACTGCCTCGCGTCCGCAGGGGAGGAGAACCAGGATTCCTGGAAAAAGTCCGGGGAGTGCACAGCCGCGACGGACTGCGAGCGGGAGATGTGCCCCCCGCCGGTTGCGGAAATCAGGTATACGCAGATCGACAAAAAGCATGTCCTCGAATCGGAGAAGACAGCGTATTACAAGGAGCAGATCGAGGTGCGGGTTACGTTCCGGAATGTTGTCCCGGGCGAAGTGGAATACGCCGCGGACGGGGATTCGGATCTGCCTTACATGCTTTCTGTCCGGAGAGAGGACAGCAGCGGGAACCTGACCGGCTGTGATGTGACAACACAAAAGAAGGAGATAGATCACGGCAGGTCGACTCTCATCACCGTACAACTGCCATACAGTGCGGACGGCGGCAAAGACGGCGCGTACAGAATCCTGCTCAGGGGACGGAACAAAGCGGGGACGGCCGTCCGGGTGCGGGAATGGAAGCCGTATGGAAACGGGCAGGAGGGAAAAATCGATACCGAGGAGCTGGAAGAACTGACATTTCTCTCCGCGTATACGCTGGTTCTCGATACTATGAGCCCTGTGGCTGTGATGAAGATCACGCCGGCGGAGGGCGTCAAAAACAAGGAGCTGAATCAGGCGTACGGCAGCCGGTACTATTTCAACGGGAAACATACACTGGCAGTCGAGGTTCGGGACGCTTCTTTTCATCCTGTATCCGAAAATGACCTGCTGCGGGAGTATGTGACGCTTCGTTATGCGCAGAAAACGGCGCAGAAGGATTCCTCCGCGGAAACATTCAAAAAGACAGATTTCAAAAACGACCTTTCTCTCACGTGGGAAAAGGGAGTGCTGACATATGTTGTGCCCGCTTCCGAAAGGATTCCGGACGGAATCCGGCAGTATCTGCTCGCGGGAGAGGATTTCGCGGGCAACAGGATCGTTCCGGCATCCGGTCAGGAAGGGGATCCTGCCGCGGGCAGCGGCGCGGATCTTGAAGGCGGCAGCAGCGTTCCGGCATCCGGTCAGGCGGGGGAAGCTGCCGCGGGCAGCGGCGCAGGTCCCGCGGACGGGGAAGCCGGAGAAATATTCACGGCTCCTGTCGTGACGGACACCGTGAAACCGCAAGTGTGGCTGAAAATAACGGAGCAGGCCGTGAAGGAGAAGGATGATTTAAGCGGGGTCGCGGGGTACTACACAATGAAACCCGATGGCTCGGTTCCCTCCTGCAGTCCTTACAGGCCCGAGAAATCCGCGACGATCATCGCATACGTGGAGAGCGGCGAAAAGACTCCCTGCGCGCTGTCTTTTTCGGAGGTCTTTCCGAATGAAAAGGAGGGCGCGGAGAATCCGAAGCGCCCGGGAGACAGCAATTTCCGGACCGGGAAGGCTCTCACGGACACAATTTTCGCGCCCCGCGTTTTCTGTATCGACAATTGTTATGCCGTGGATCTGGCAGGGAATATCAGTGCCCCGAAATACAGCCCCGATATTTATCTCGATCCCGACGCGCCCCGGATCACGGACAACGAGGGAAAGGATACGCTTGCCCCTTCGATTGAAATCGAGGCGCATATCCATACGGACAACTGGGATAATGACGGCATGCCGCTGTTCAACTGCGATGTCCCTTTTTCCGTCAGCGTGAAGGACGAACCCTATGCGGACGGAAATCCGCCGAAGAGCACGGGAAGTTCGGGGCTGAAGACGGTCGATTACAGGATCTACAGGATCAGGACCCGGAAGGACGGAATAAACAGGGAAAACATCAAAAAGGAAAGTGCAGGAAAAGAAAGTGTCACAGAGGAAAGGGTTATAAGAGAAAAGGTCCTGCAGGAAAACGAAAAGCCGGTTTACGAGTACGACGGGGAAATGACCGGCGGTGTTCTGGATGAATCGAAATTCGTTTTCAGAAAGGATTTCGAAGCGGTCGTGAACGCGGAGCAGTGCAATTACAATGCCCTCTGCCTGGTCGTAACGGCCGTTGACAATGCCGGAAATACGTCGGAGTCCGCATTCCGCTTCGGAATTGACAGGACAGCGCCCCGAATCGAACTGAAATACGACAACAACGCGGCGAAAAACGGTATGTATTTTAAAAAGGGACGTACGGCATGCATCACCGTCACGGAAAGAAATTTTGACGAAAATCTTTTCAGCGTTGTTGTGAGAAGCAGTCTGGACGGAACGACCGTTAAGGACGCGGGGAAATACACCGCGGAAGGCTGGGAATACATTCCCGCGGAGAACAGCGGGGACGGAAACGGGGATGAGGACAGGTATGTTTATAAGGTGACTTTTGACAACGACGGAGATTACGAGCTGGAGATTGCCGCGGACAGTGCCGGCGGGGCGCTGAAGGAGAAAACCGCTTCGTATGCCGTTGTGGACAGGGCGGGAAACCCCGCCGCGCTGACCGTCGCCCGCGGCACAAGAGCGCCGCACAGGTTTGTCATTGACAGGACAGCGCCCAACATGTCCGTCACCATGGTGCGCCGCGCTCCGGACAAAGAAGACGGGGAGTACTATTACAACGCGGACAACTGCGGGATCATGGTGCGGTTCGATGACAACGGACACAACTTCGGCATGAAGGGCGGCACCTATACCGTGACGATTGACGGAAACAGGGCCGCGGCCCGGGCGGTCACGACCGGGGACGGCGTCACCCATACGACTGCGCAGATCGTGTACACCAGCGGGGAACTGGCAAAGGGCGGCAGGCGTCTGCTTCAGGACGGCAGGCACGAAATCCGCGTCGTCGCGATCGATGCGGCAGGAAACGCGGCGGAATATCTGACAACAGAGAAAAGCGGGTACAACACCGCGAGCAGAGGATGCAGATTCACGGAAAAAGGCGGGAAACTGTGCCTGCCGGGCGTGTTTGTCCTCGACACGGAGCGACCGCGGGTGGACATGATTACGACAAAAGCCGCGGAAAGCTGCGGGGACCGGGGATATCCGTTCACGGATTCTCAGGTATATCCGGACACGAACAGTGTTTATTACAACACGGATGTCACGGTAACAATCGCTGTAACGGACCGCAATCTGAGACCGTCGCAGTTCGAGGGTTCTGTGTACAGGGGCGGAGAAGAGGAGCCGTCCGTAAACGCAGTGCTCACAAAAACCGGGACCGGACTTACGGCGGAATATACGCTGTCCTATACGCCGAAAGGAAACAACCGGTTCCGGAATCTGACACTCCGGGGGCAGGACAAGGCGGGAAATCCGCTTCTTCTTGTCACGGACCGGTCGGATGCGCGGTGTTACAGGCAGGACAGCGCGGCGTCCGGCGCGGATGACCTGCGGCAGACAGCTGTGCAGTCGAAAAACGGCGCAGTCACCGCTCTGCACGGAAAGGTGATCGACAAAGAGCCGCCCGAAGCCGTCATCCTCTATACTTCCGCTGACAGACCAAACATGTATGAAGGAGAGACCCCCGTCAGGAACAGAAGCAGCGCATATTATAATCGGCCGGTCTCCGTCCGGATTTCTTTTAAGGACAACCTGGAACTGGACGGAAAAAAGCTTTACGCGGGAGAAGAAGGAAAGGAAATCACACAGAAGACCGCGAAGAGAACTGCGGAGAACGGCGCGGGGACCCCTGCTGTGAAAGAGATTGTGAAAGAGATCAGGATCACGAAGGATGGGCGCGGCGCGTATACGGCTTACGGGACAGACCGCGCGCTGAATCCGACCGTAGTGACGGAGAAGGCTCCGGATGCGGATCCGGACGCGGCCGGTAATAATAAGAAAACATACGGGGATCATCAGCGGACAGCGGGCGCTTTTAACGCGAAAATGACGAAACAGAGCGCGTTTGTTCCTATGTACGAGATAGTGCTTGATCAGACTGCGCCGACATTTGCAATGACTGTGGACTCTCCCGGTTCCGCCAGTCAGACTCTGAATCCGCAGGGAAAGCGGTATTATTTTAACAAAGCCTATACGGCAGCCGTCAGAGTGGACGAAGACAACTACGATTCCGACAGAATCACAGTCAGAAAGGGCTCGGTCACAGGAGACTCCTACAACAGCGAGACAGCGGAAATAAATCGGTATCCGGCGGCAGTCCTTCCCCTGAAGAAAAACCCGAAACTCTTCCGGGACCGGGAGAGCGGAGACGGCGTCTACCGATATGTCGTCTATGGAAGCGACAAGGCGGGCAACGCGCTGGTTCCTTCCGCAAAGGAAAATCTCGAGGGGACAGTCAGCCTTTCAGAAGAGAAAGAAAACAGCTTCGGGGAGGCGGAGGCGGGTCTCTCCGGAGAGAAAGGGAAAGGTTCCGGGGAGAAAACGGCGGATTTCTCCTTCCACATCGCGGTCGACCGGCGGAATCCCGCGGGTACGCTGCGGATCACGGCCGGGAAGGCAGCGGTTTATGAGATGGACAGGTACGGAAACGTAGTCTTTGCGGAGCCTTACCGCGCGGAGACAAAGGCGGCAGTCCTTATTGCGGTGGACGGGAGCGTCGAGCGGTCGCCTGTCAATATTTACTGCAGAATTGACTCGACGAAGGACAGTGACAGAAAGGAGGTGCGGAATCAGGAGTATAAGTACGACAACTCCGTGAAAGCGGAGCAGGACGGCAGACAGATTTTTCGGGTTGTGGAGTATGTCTTTACGGACCTGGCCGGAAATGTCACAAAGTACGGGATGGAGAATAAGATTTATCTGGATGAAGAACGCCCGGATGTCGACAGCATAGCGCCCGCCATCAGCGTCGCGGCATACGCGAAGCCCGGAATGGGCGGATCCGGGGGCGGACAGCCGCTGTTCAGGTCGGACGTAGAGCTCAGCATCCATATTTCAGATCCGGACTCCGAGGGCAGCAGCTCCGGGATCGGCGAAGTAAAATATACAATCAACACGGGCGGAAGTCCTGAAGAAAAAGATGTGCTGATTCACGGGAAAACAGCAATCCCGCAGGACCCGGGGGGAGGACACTACGAGGATCCTGCGCTGGAGTACACGTTTGTAAAGAATGTACAGGTCTCTGCCGGGAAACACAATACGAACAATAATGAAATCATTGTCACCGCCAGTGACAACGCCGGCAACACGCGCGAGGCAAGGTATTATTTCGGCATCGACGTTACGGCGCCGGCGATCGCGGTCGAATATGACAACAATAATGCACTGAACGGAGAGTATTTCAAGGATCCCCGTGTGGCGACCGTCACCGTGACGGAGCGCAATTTTGATTCGTCAAAGTTCAGGATTTCAACGGAGAGCGGTGCTTCCGTCAGCGGGTGGTCTCATACCGGAAACGGCGGAAGCGGGGACAGGGATCAGTGGACCACGAAAGTGACCTTCGCGCGGGACGGAAATTATACGCTGACAGTGAGCGGGGAGGATATGGTCGGAAACAGGGCGGACGCGGGCGGCATCGTCTACAGGGGCGCGGCGCCGCGGAAGTTTACGATTGACAGAACGATGCCTTCTGTGACTGTGACGTATGACAACAATGATGTCAGAAATGAGAAGTATTACAAAGCCGCGCGCACGGCGGTGATCCGTGTAAATGACATGAATTTCGCAGGCATGAACGACATCCTGGTGCAGTCCGGCGGGGGCGGATCCGCGCCGGCCTCGGTCACGTTCAACGGAGATGCGGCGGCAATTCATTTTGAGGAGGACGGCGTCTACATGTTCAACGGTTCTGTCACGGACAAGGCAGGCAACCGGACCGAGATCCCTGTCCAGACGGAATTTATCATCGATACGAAGAAGCCTGTGCTCATATTTGAAGATGAGAAGCCTTTTAAACTGCAGGGTGCGGACGCCGGCAGGCCGGGCGGACTTCCGGTGAACGGGCAGTTTTTCTCCGGGGAGGACTTTGTGCCCGCAGTGACAGTCATGGACCGGAACTGCAGCGTTTCCGCGGAGGATGCCGTTTTCGAAATCATCGGAACAAAGGCCTGGAACCATTATCTGGCCCGGGCAAAGATGCGGGAGGACGACAGCACGAAGTTCGACATGGAGTTCGGCGCCGCTGTTTTCCGTGTGGAGGAGAAGATCGATGATGTCTATCATGTCCGCGCGTCAGCCAGGGACCTTGCCGGAAACGAGAGCGGAACGGTGGAGTTTGATTTCAGCATCAACCGCTTCGGATCCAGCTACAGGGCGGCGGATGACAGCACATTCGATTTTATCCGGAATGTGTATTACCACAATCGCGCACAGGACCTTGTAATTCATGAGTACAACACAAACGCGATTAAGAAGGGCTCCTCGTGCGTCGAGGTGATGAAGGACGGCAACACGGCGACAGTCCGGAAACTGACCCCCGGAACCGACTATGATTTTAAGGAGGACTCGGACTTCGGAAGCAGGAAAGGGGGCAGAATCTACAAATACACCATTCATAAATCCGTTTTTGAGGAGGAAGGAGATTACAGCGTTATCATTACCTCTGAAGATGAGGCGGGACACAGGAACACTACTTCCCGCGTACACAGGGGCGTGGAAGCGGAAACCGGGGAGACGAAGCTGTTTGTCGACGCTTTCCCGATCGAGTTTGTGATCGACAGGACCCCGCCTGTCAACCGGCTCGGAGGCGTCGGGTCCGAGAAAAAACAGCCCGTAAATGCCGGAAGCCTGATGCTTGATGTATATCCCGAGGACGCGCAGACAGCTGTCGGCAGGGTTGAGATCAGGCGGTGGGAGAGTGATTCACTCGGCTTCTCAGCTCCGGACGGCGCCCCGCTCTCGACGCATATTTACGCGTTCTACGACGGGGAGCATCCGCAGCCGGAAGATACAGAAAAGGAAAAATACGGAAACCTGCAGGACTATACGGATGAGATGACGGACAGGATCCGGATCAGATATGAGCTGACGGAGAGCCGGAACTGGCAGTGGGTGGAAATCATCACGACGGATCTCGCGGGAAACGAGAGCACGGATATCCGGGAAGGCGGAACCGATGCGGAAAAAGGAATCACATATGTTGAAAACCGGCGCGGTTTCCTGGTCACAACGAACGCGTTCAGCCAGCTGATCAACAATGCCGCGGCGAGAGCCGGCGCCGGAACGGCCTCTGTCCTGGCTCTGCTTTTTCTGATTTTCCGGAAGAAAAAAAGACACGAGAAACAACAATAAGGTCTGTTGACGCAGACAGCGATACAGCGGACAGTCTGTCGAAACAAACGGCAGGCACTCCATTGAAAAAGGGACCGGCACATTCTCGTGGCTTCACAAAAGTCGTGTGAGATTCACATAAATGTGCGATATGCAGACAGAAGCAGGCGCAGAGCTTCTGTCTGTTTTTATATGAAACGGCCCGCGAAAGATGTTTTCCGCCTGACGGCTGACAGCGGACGAGGTCCGCGGGAGGGCACTGCCTATTGACAAGGCCGTTCAGTCTGTAACAAAATATCACTGGAAAATATCGAAGTGTTTCTCCGGCAACGGATGGAGTAATCCCGGCAGAGCCGGAGGAGCTTTCGGAATGAAGACGATGAACAGGGAATAAGACAGGAAATCGGAAGACATGAATATTCATATGTGGCCGGACTGGGAGATTGTCCGGAAAATCGGCGCTGGCAGTTATGGAGAAGTGTATGAGATCCAAAGAGGGAGCGGATCCTATCTGGAGAAGGCTGCCCTGAAAGTGATCCGTGTTCCTTCCGGTCCGGCGGAACTTGAACAACTGCGTGCGGACGGGATCAGAGAGGAAGACATGGAAGCCTGTCTTTCCAGGCAGGTGGAAGAGATCCGCAATGAAATCGGGATCATGCAGAGATTTGTGGGCTTTTCCAACATTGTCTCTTATGAGGATTATCTGATCCGGAAACATCCGCAGGAAACCGGGTGGGATATCCTGATCCGGATGGAACTTCTGACATCATTACCTGAATACATGAGTTCCTGTCCGCTGACAGAAGCGGATGCGCTGCGGCTCGGCATGGATATATCCCAGGCGTTGATCATTTGTCATGAAGCGGGGATTATCCACAGAGATATCAAGCCTCAGAATATTTTCCTGAATGATCATGGCTTTTACAAGCTCGGGGATTTCGGGATTTCCGGAAAACCCGCGAACGGAGGCAGTGTCCCTTCCATTAAGGGAGCAGTTTCCTACATGGCTCCGGAGACGTTTGACATGCAGGGTGCAGACGCGCGCTCGGATATTTATTCCCTGGCGCTGGTGATTTACCGCATTCTGAACGGAGGAAGGGAGCCTTTTTTGACGTCCCCGGGATTTACGCCCGCGCAGAAAGAGGAGGCACAACGAAGACGCCTTTCAGGAGAGCGGCTTCCGCGTCCCGCGGGGATAAGCGACCGTTTTTGGGCTGTGCTTTCAAAGGCCCTGCAGGGGGAACCCGGGGCAAGGTACCAGACGGCGGCGCAGTTCTACGAAGCGCTGCGCCGGTGTGTTTCCGGAGAAGCGGCAGCGGACGCTGAAAAAACGGTAACGATATTGAAAACCGCTGCTTCTCAGCCCGTTCCTTCCGGATCCCGGCAGAATCAAACAGGTTCTTCCGGATCTCTGCGGACCCGAACAGGTTTTTCCGGGCCTTCGTCTTCCGGGCGGACGGAAGAGGGAAACAATTTCCGGCATAAGCGGGCGGACAGTATACAGGAACCGCTCCGGACGAACCGCGGAAACCGGGAGGACACGGAGGCCGGAAGATTGACGAATAAAAAGACAAAGTACCTGATTTTCGCTCTGATTGCGGCGGAAATTGTTCTTGCCCTGCTCGCGGGCGGGATTCTTTTGTCGCAAAAGCGAAACAGGGAAAGTCAGGCGCAGTCGCCTGCGTCGACGAGCGAAGCCTCTTCCGGCAGCGCGCAGCGGGAAAAGGAATCCGTTTCAACCGCTGATTCGGGCAACGGGAAAAACGGGAACGGGGTTTCCGGCGCGGTTTCCGCCGGGAATGAAAACGGATCTTCCGGCCCGGGTTCCGGGGAAAACGTAAGTTCTGAAGAAAAGGGAAATGAGACCGGCGGCACAGGCTCCGCGGAAAACGGGAATGGGACTGCCG
>JAUNJS010000244.1:0-385 GCA_030533125.1 Eubacteriales bacterium
ATCGGCGAGATCATCGGCGGCAGCCAGCGTGAAGAGGACCTCGAAAAGCTGGAGAAGCGCATGGATGAGCTCGGCCTTGAAAAAGAGGGATACCAGTTCTACCTTGATCTGCGCCGCTACGGGAGCGTGCGCCATGCCGGCTTCGGCCTCGGCTTCGAGCGCTGCGTCATGTACCTCACCGGCATGGGCAACATCCGTGACGTCCTGCCCTTCCCGAGGACTGTGGGCAACTGCGAACTGTAATGTAATAAAAACACGCGGCTGAATCGCGGGAGCGCGCGGAAGCCCCGGCGCGCGAGGCGCGGATCAATTCCGGGAGCGTAGAGCCCCTGTGGAGCCGGGAAGTCCCGGCGTGCGAAGTGCGGAACAATTCCGGGAGCTCAGA
>JAUNJS010000244.1:395-5308 GCA_030533125.1 Eubacteriales bacterium
GTAATGTAATAAAAACACGCGGCTGAATCGCGGGAGCGCGCGGAAGCCCCCGGCGCGCGGGGATCCGGAATAATCTACACGCCCAAGCGTGGACACTTCCATGAGACGGGCGCGGGAGTCCCCGGCGTGCGAAGTGCGGAACAATTCCGGGAGCTCAGATCCCCTGTGGAGCCGGGAAGTCCCGGCGCGCGAGGCGCGGATCAATTCCGGGAGCGTAGAGCCCCTGCGGCTCCGGGAAGCCCCGGCGCGCAAGGCGCGGAACAATCCCGGGAACTTAGAGCCCTTATGGAGCCGGGTAGCCCCGGCGCGGCGGTTTCCCGTCCGGTTCAAAAAATCCGCCGGAAATCAGTTAATAACAGTCAGCCGGCTGCGCGATCCTCAGGATTGCGCAGACGGCTGTTTTTTTGCGGGAACCGTCCTTCTGCGGCATAACTGTGTGTTGATAAACCGGCTGTTTTTGCGTTATGATGCAGATATGCTGTTTTTCAGTTCAATCACGTTGAGAGCGGGCGATGCATCCTGAAAACGGATGCCGCTGCCTGACCGCAAAGACAAAGGAGTGCCCGTCGGAGACGCGGTCCGGAAAGAACTGCCGGAACTCCGTGACAGACGCAGTCTCCCCTGTAGCTTCCCGTTTGACAGTCCTTTTGACCGCTTCCCGTTTGACAGCCCTTTTGCCTTTTGACCGCTTCCCGTTTGAGGTCTAAAGAAGCTTGCGGAATATGGTATTATAGTATACAATCTTGTTGGCCGGACAGACAGGCTGCGGAGGATGTGACGGAGACAGGTGTGACCGACAGCAGGCAGGTCGGAATGACGGAATGTCGGCCTGCCTGCTGTCTGCGCGAAAAAAATGCCTGTAACATGCCTGCAAGAGACACAGTACGGCGCCCCGCAGGGCACCAATAAGCCGGGCACCTGAAGAAATGCTTTCGGGGAGGAGAGACACAGTACGGCGCCCCGCAGGGCACCAATAAGCCGGGCACCTGAAGAAATGCTTTCAGGGAGGAGAGACACAGTACGGCATCCTGAAGGGCACCAATAAGCCGGGCACCTGAAAAAATGCTTTCAGGGAAGAGGAGGAAACAGAGAGCGCCATGGTCGCAATGCTGGAGCTGCAGTTTATTATTTTTGCCCTGATCGGGATCGGCTTCCTGACCCGGCGAAAGGGGATGGTCTCCGGAGAGGGACAGAAAAACCTCACTGACATCGTGATCAACATCGTGCTTCCCTGCAACATTGTCACATCCTTTATTCAGGAGTTTCCGGAGGACGCCATTCAGGAGTGTATTCAGATTTTCCTGATTTCCGTCGGGATCCAGTTTTTCTGCCTGCTCTATGGTAAGGTGGCTTATCCGAAGGAGACGGTCGAGAGACAGAAGTGCCTCTCCTACGGAATCATCTGTTCCAACGCGGGATTTCTGGGCAATCCCGTCGCCGCGGGCGTCTACGGCCCGATCGGGCTCGCACTGGCCAGCGTGTACCTGATCCCTGTCCGTGTCATGATGTGGTCCGAGGGCGTCGCGGTCTTCAGCGGGCAGTCGGACAGAAAGGGCGCGATGAAAAAGATCGTGACCCATCCCTGCGTCATAGCGTGTTTTCTCGGAATCATCCTCATGCTTACGGGAACCTCCATGATTCCTGTGACGCTGCTCACGCTGCTGCAGACGATCGGCAGGTGCAACACCGCGCTGTCCATGATGGTCATCGGCATGATTCTCTCGGCGATTGATCCGCACAATCTGATCGACGCCACCGTCGCGCGCTATACCGTCGAGCGCCTGCTCCTGATTCCGGGCGTGATCTGGATTGTGATGCGGTTCCTGACGAGGGCCGGCCTTGCCACCGGGATCGTCCCCGGCCTGAGCGTCCTCCTGGCGGCCATGCCTGCCGGTGCGACGACCAGCATGCTCGCGGCGAAATATGACTGTGATCCCGAGTTCGGGACGAGGATGGTCATCCTGTCCACCCTGTGCTCCATACCGACTAGATTCCTGTGGAGCATGTTGATGACATAGAAACAGCATAAAAAGGCTTTAAAGACATAAAAAGGCATAGAATAGAGAGATGGCATAGGATATAGTGATGAAACAGGGAAAAGAGATACCCTGGAAAAACGAGACTAAAATATGGTGCCCGCAGGGCACCAGTAAGTCGAACATCTGAAAAGTGAATTCAGAGAGCAGGAGGAATGCCCATGAAAAAACTCGATAGGGACGAACTGGAGCCGGTTTCGGGCGGCAGCAATATTCATATGGGGTACCGGAACACCCGATGCCCGGTCTGCGGCTGGGAACTGGTCGAGATGATCTATGACAGTAAAACAGAAAAATACAAGGTCGTGTGCAAATACTGCGGGAAAGAGACGGAGGTAACACCTGGAAAGGCAGAAGAGAAAGGAATGCTGCGGATGTTCTAGTATGTTCCGCGCCTGCGCGCGCCCGCGTTATTTTCAAGGAAATACAAAGCAGTACAGGAGGTTTTTTGATGGTTAAATTGTATGACAGTGGTGTGTATCTGGTAAACGGAACAGAGATCGTTCCCGAGGCGGAGGCGGCTAGAGTCGAACAGCTCACAGGGAAAAAGGTCTCTCCGGAAGAGGCGAAAAAGGGTACGATGGCGTATTCCATCCTGAAAGCACATAATCTTTCGGAGGATATGGACAATCTGCGCATCCGGTTCGACGCCATGACGTCCCATGACATCACGTTCGTCGGAATCGTCCAGACGGCCCGCGCCTCGGGCATGGAGAAGTTCCCGCTTCCCTATGTCCTGACCAACTGTCACAATTCCCTGTGCGCGGTCGGCGGAACCATCAACGAGGATGACCACATGTTCGGCCTGACGGCGGCGAAAAAATACGGCGGCATCTATGTGCCCCCGCACATCGCGGTCATCCACCAGTATATGCGCGAGATGCATGCCGGCTGCGGCCGGATGATCCTCGGATCCGATTCCCACACCCGCTACGGAGCGCTCGGTACGATGGCCATCGGTGAGGGAGGGGGCGAGCTGGGCAAGCAGCTCCTTGAGGACACTTATGACGTCGCCTATCCCGGCGTCGTCGCGGTCTACCTCGACGGGAAACCCGCGGCGTATGTCGGCCCGCAGGATATCGCGCTCGCGATCATCGGCGCGGTCTTCAAAAAGGGCTATGTGAAAAACAAGGTCATGGAGTTCGTCGGCCCCGGCGTTTCCGCGATGACCACGGATTACCGCAACGGCGTCGATGTCATGACGACCGAGACCACCTGCCTGTCCTCTATATGGCGGACCGATGAAGATACCAGGGCGTATCTCGCCGCCCGCGGCAGGGCCGGGGATTACAGGGAACTGAACCCGGCGGAGGCCGCGTACTATGACGGCTGCGTCTATGTCGACCTCAGCGCGGTGAAGCCCATGATCGCGCTTCCGTTCCATCCCAGCAATGTCTATACCATCGACGAACTCAACGCGAACCTTCCCGATCTTCTGCACGCTGTGGAGGTCGAGGCGGACCGCGTCGCGAACGGCAGGGCGAAATTCACCCTCCTGGACAAGATCAGGGACGGCAGGCTCCGGGTCCAGCAGGGCATTATCGCCGGCTGCGCGGGCGGAACCTACACGAATATCGTGGAAGCGGCAAACATGCTGCGCGGAAAGAGCTGCGGGAACGGCGAATTCTCCCTCGATGTCTATCCCTCTTCCCAGCCGGTCTTCATCGACCTGGCCAGGAAGGGTTATGTCGCGGATCTCATGGCAGCGGGCGCCATTGTCAAGACCGCGTTCTGCGGCCCCTGCTTCGGCGCGGGCGACACGCCCATGCACAACGGCCTCTCCATCCGCCACACGACCCGCAATTTCCCGAACCGCGAAGGTTCCAAACCCGGGGACGGCCAGATGGCGGCGGCGGCTCTCATGGATGCACGCTCCATCGCGGCGACCGCGGCAAACGGCGGAATTCTCACCTCCGCCGAGCAGTACGACTGCTGGGGCAATGTGCCCGCGGACGATTTCGACGACACGGTCTACAAAGCCCGCGTCTACCAGGGCTTCGGCAAGGCCGATCCCGCCGTCGAGCTCTTCGACGGCCCGAACATCAAGCCCTGGCCGGAGCTGGAGCCCCTTGCGGACAATATCCTCCTGAAGGTCTGTTCCAAGATTCTGGACGAAGTGACCACAACCGATGAGCTCATCCCGTCCGGCGAGACTTCCTCCTACCGCTCCAACCCCCTGGGCCTCGCGGAGTTCACCCTCTCCAGGCGTGACCCGGAGTATGTCGGACGCTCCAAAGAGGTCGACTGCACCGAGCGCTTCCGCGTCTCCGGCGGCAACGCGGCCGAGAAGGACGCCGCCCTGTCCACGGTATACGAAGGCATCCGCACGATTCCCGGTTCCGAAAACGTAAATGTACAGGACATTGAGATCGGCTCCATGGTTTACGCCAACAAGCCCGGGGACGGCAGCGCGCGCGAGCAGGCGGCCTCCTGCCAGCGCGTCATCGGCGGCCTCGCCAACATCACGCAGGAATACGCCACTAAGCGCTACCGCTCCAACGTCATGAACTGGGGCATGATCCCGTTCCATCTCAAAGGAACTCCCGATGCTTTCGAAGTCGGCGATTATATCTATGTCCCCGGCATCCGGGCAGCCCTCGACGGAGACCTTTCCGATATCAAAGGCTATGTAATCAGGGACGGAAAATACAAACAGATTGACCTCTATATCCTTGACATGACCGAAAATGAGCGCGAGATCGTCAAGGCGGGATGCCTGATCAACTTCAACAGGAACCGGAAGGCCCGGTAAACGGGATTTCCGCCCCGCTGCAGCGGGATTGCCGGCCGGGGATGCATGAAAATAGTGAACACCTGCGGCATTAATTCCCCGGTCTGCCTGCAGACCGGGGTTTGCCGTGGACAGGCAGATGCATG
>JAUNJS010000245.1 GCA_030533125.1 Eubacteriales bacterium
TTCAGAAAGATCTTTTATTGCTTATCCCTAAAACCTGCGTCATTTACATTCTATTAAAATTCCCCTTTCCTTTTCCATATTTACTTCAACCTTTCTTTTACTGTGCATGTTTTGTGTCGAATTGTTCATATGGTTTCGAATCCTTTTTCGATATGCTTTCATCAGGGTACTGGCAAAAAATCCAGGGTGCCGGCAAAAGTTTTACGGCCCGGGAAAGAGCCGACATACCGGGAAAACTCCTGTCTGCCGGCAAAAGATTCAGGGTACCGGCATAAAGAAACAAGAAAGGGGGTTCTAATCTTGATCGTACCGAGACTCTATGAGGACCTCTCTGTCCTTCACCAGAATACCATGCCGGACAGGGCGTATTATGTCCCTTCGTCCACCCGTGGCGACAGGCTGGCCTGGCACAGGGAGAGTTCGGACCGTCTGCAGATGCTGAGCGGGTGCGAATGGCGTTTCGCGTGGTATCCGAGCATTCACGATCTGCAGGATCAATTTTATCTGCCGGACTATGAGCCCGGCAAGTGGTGGAAAAAGGAAAAAGTGCCGTTCTGCTGGCAGATGCGGGGATACGACAGCCCGCAGTATACCAATATCCGCTATCCTTTTCCTTTTGATCCGCCCTATGTCCCCCAGGACAATCCCTGCGGGGCATATCTTCACCGTTTTGAGTGGCACAGGGATCCCAAAGCCCCCTGCGCGTTCCTGAATTTCGAGGGGGTGGATTCCTGCTTCTATGTATGGCTGAACGGGACCTACGTGGGGTACAGCCAGATCTCCCATCACACCTCGGAATTCGACGTGACGGAGGTTATTCAGGAGGGCGATAACCTTCTGGCGGTGCTCGTCCTGAAATGGTGCGACGGAAGCTATCTGGAAGACCAGGACAAATTCCGTTTCTCCGGGATCTTCAGGGATGTCTATCTTCTTCACAGGCCGGTTGACAGGATCGAGGACTATGTCATCGAGACGGATCTGGCCGACGACCTTCAAAGTGCCGGTCTGAATATCCGGTTTACCTTCAGCCGGAAACCGGTTCCGGTCAGTCTGACCCTGCTCAGCCCCGATGGAGAAGAAATCCTGTATCAGGATACGATACGGGCGGGCCGGGAAGGGAGCCGCGACGCGGCGTCCGGACTCCGCACAGAAAACGTCACCATCCCCGTTGACCGGCTGCGGCTCTGGAACGCGGAGGACCCGGTATTATACACGCTGGTCATAGACACGCGGAAGGAAGTCATCACGGAGAAAGTGGGCTTCCGCAAAGTCGAGGTCAAAGACCTTGTCCTTACACTCAACGGGTCTCCCATCACGTTCCGCGGCGTCAACCGCCACGAGTCGGATCCCGTGACCGGCGCGGTGTGCAGCCTGGATCAGGCGCTGAAAGATCTGCGCATGATCAAGGCAAATAATTTCAATGCTGTCAGGGCGAGCCACTATCCCAATTCACCCTGGTTTTATCAGTTATGTGACGAGCTGGGGCTCTATGTTGTCGACGAGGCCGACAATGAGAGCCACGGGACGGGACCTCTCACGTTCGGGGAGGAGGATTACACGGAGCGGATGCGCAAGGCGCATTTCCGGATCGCTGACAACCCGGATTTCGTCGAGCCTACGCTGGACAGGATCCGGTCCATGGTCATCCGGAACCGGAACCGTCCCTCCATTCTGGTCTGGTCCATGGGCAACGAGTGCGGTTACGGCCGCACGTTTGAGGAGGCCCTGCGCTGGACCAAAGAAAACGACCCGACAAGGCTGACGCATTATGAGAGCGCCTTTTATGTGAGTCCTGTCCGGGAGTTTGATGTCTCGAATATCGACCTCTACGGGCGCATGTATCCCGGCTTCAACGAGGTCACGGACTATCTGGACAATGATCCGGACATCCCTCTGCTTCTGGTGGAATACTGCCATTCGATGGGCAACGGCCCCGGGGACTTTAAGGAGTATCTGGATCTGACCGAGCAGTATCCGGCGCTCTGCGGCGGGTTTGTCTGGGAGTGGTGCGACCACGCGGTCTATAAGGGTACGGCGGAGAACGGGAAGGCCATGTACTGGTACGGCGGAGATCACGGCGAGCTGCAGCACGACGGGAATTTCTGCCTGGACGGGCTGGTCTATCCGGACAGAACGCCGCACACCGGCCTTCTGGAGTACAAAAATGTCCACAGGCCGCTGCGCGCCTCCTATGACGCCGGCAGGCAGGTGCTCACTGTGGAAAACCATATGGACTTCACGGATCCCGCCGGGAAGATCAGCGCCGCGTGGACGCTGACGCTGGACGGATTACAGATCGCGGAGGGACCGCTGGAGATCCCTTCCATCGCCCCGCATGCCTGCGCGGAGATTCCGCTGGCTTTTACGGTGCCGGACAAGGGCAGATGCTTTTTGACAGTCGCATATGTTCTGAAAAAAGAAACTTTCGAACTCCCCGCAGGGCACGAACTGGGCTTTGACGAGATCCGGATCCCCACTGCGGAGCCGAGGGCGCTGCGGGCGGCGGGCCTTCTGGCGGGAACGGACAGAATCCGGCGGGAGGCGGACGGCGCGAAGGAGACAGCCGGCAGGCAGGAGACTGCAGGTCCGCAGGCAGCCCCTTCGGAAGCGGAAGCGCTCAATGTCACGGAGAACGGCCGTTTTCTGGCTGTTGAGGGCGAAGGCTTCACCTACCGGCTGGATACCCTCTCCGGTCTGTTTACTTCCATCAGGGTTCACGGGCGCGAGCTGCTTGACCGCCCGATCGATTTCAATCTCTGGCGCGCGCCGACCGATAACGATGTCCCGGGCTTGGATTTGTGGAAGCTGGAGCGTCTGGACCACACAGTGACGAGGGCTTATGAGGTGCGCTGCAAAACAGCGCGGCCGGCGGCCGGGGCGGAGACGCGGGAAACCGGGGCGGCCGGCAGGGAAGCAGCCGGCATGGCGGCGCCGGAGGCAGTGGAGATTTCGATCCGCCAGTCAGTGGCCTCCGTCTCGAACCAGCCGGTCCTGCGCATGAACAACAGAGCCACTGTTTTCGCGGACGGCAGGATTCTCCTGGACGTGCAGGCGGACAAGGATCCGGAATACGGGACCCTTCCCAGGATCGGTCTGCGCCTTTTCCTGAACGGCGGCATGAAGAAGATCCGCTATTTCGGCATGGGCCCGATGGAGACCTACATCGATAAACACCGCGCCGGGCGCCACGGATACTTCAAGGGGACCGCGGCTTCGCTGCTGGAGGACTATATCCGGCCCCAGGAGAACGGGAGCCACTATGACTGCGACTTTGTGACGGCAAAAGGAAAAGGGCTGTGCCTGACAGTGGCCTGCGCGGACGCGGATCCGGACAGCACGTTCTCGTTTAACGCGTCGGTCTACACGCAGGAGGAACTGGAGCGGAAGCGGCACAATTATGAGCTTGAGCCCTGCGGCAGCACGGTCCTCTGCATCGACCACCGGATGGCCGGCATCGGATCACACAGCTGCGGGCCGGAGCTTCTGCCCGGATACAGAGTCGCTGACGACACATTCCGTTTTTCCTTCATGCTGAAGCCGGAGGAGATGTGAGCGGTATCGGACAGTGAAAAAACGCACTGCCGGCAGTAATGCGCCGGAACAGCGTCGGGATTGTCAAGTAAAGATGTCGGGCAGCCCACATCTCAGGAGCCGGTCAGACTGACGTCCGTAAATCAGAAAAAAGCGGCGAAAACCGCTTTTAGAGGAGATGAGGAAGAACCATAAAATGACAATAAATGTCAACAGAAAAAGAAAATTGCATTGACAGCATGACTGTCAACCGTATTTTCAAACTGTTTTGTCTATCTATAAAGAGGGAGGCGTCACTTGAAAGACAATAATGAAAGAACATATTTGACATGGGTCAACAAGATCGGCTACGGGTCCGGAGATATCGCCGGCAATGTCGTGTACGCGCTGCTGTCCGCTTTCGTCATGATTTTCCTGACGGACACCGTGGGAATGAACGCGGGTATCGTCGGTACGCTGATCGCTGTGTCCAAGCTCTTCGACGGTGTCAGCGACATTTTCTTCGGATCCATGATCGACAAGACCAATACGAAAATGGGCAAGGCGAGGCCGTGGATGCTTTACGGTTATTTCGGCTGCGCGGTCTGTCTGGTGGCGATCTTCTGTATCCCCGCGGATCTCAGCCCCAAAGCACAGTACGCGTGGTTTTTCGTCGCCTATACACTGCTGAACGCGGGCTTTTATACAGCCAACAATATCGCCTATTCGGCGCTGACCGCGCTCATTACCAAGAACAACAATGAGCGTGTGCAGATGGGGTCCATCCGCTTTATGTTCGCGTTCGGCACCAGCATGCTGATCCAGACCATCACTGTCGGCCTTGTCGCCCATTTCGGCGGCGGCGCGGCGGCGTGGCGGACTGTGGCAATCATCTACGCGATCGTCGGCGTAATCTCGAACACGCTGTCCGTCATGTCTGTCAGGGAACTCTCGCCGGAAGAGCTGTCGGAAGGCGAGGAAGTAAAGCTCGCGGAGGGAGAGGAAGAAAAATACTCCCTGGCAGATGCCTTCAAGCTCCTGATCCGCAACAAATATTACCTGATGATCTGCGCGTCCTATATCCTGATGCAGATCTATTCCGCGACCCTGAACATGGGCATTTACTACATGACCTATGTCCTTAAAAATGCCAATCTGCTCGGTGTATTCTCGTGGTTTATCAATATTCCGATGATCATCGGACTTCTGTTCACGCCTGCGCTGGTGATGAAGTTCGGCGGGATGTACAGGCTGAATCTGACGGGCTATATCATCGGTACACTCGGCCGGCTCGGCGTTGTCATTGCCGGTTATCTGGGCTCCGTCCCGCTGATGCTGGTCTGCACGGCCATCGCCGCACTGGGCATGAGTCCCCTGCAGGGCGATATGAACGCCCTGATCGCGACCTGTTCGGAGTATACTTACCTTACGAACGGTAAACGAGTGGACGGCACCATGTATTCCTGTACGTCTCTCGGCACGAAGCTGGGCGGCGGAATCGGGACCGCACTGGCGGGCTGGCTTCTGGCCTTCAGCGGGTATGTGGGCGGCGCGGCTGTGCAGTCCGCATCCACCATGAACATGCTGCATATCATGTATCTCTGGATGCCGATGTGCTTCAACTTCCTGATCACGCTCATCCTGACGAGACTCAACGTCGAGAAGGCGAACGAAGAGCTGCGGAGCAGGCTCTGATCCTGCATTTTACAGGAGAAGGTTCTGATCCGGCGATTCTACTGTTCCTGCATTTTTCGTATCCCGCGTTATACTGTTTATGCTTTTTTTACGGATC
>JAUNJS010000246.1:0-4149 GCA_030533125.1 Eubacteriales bacterium
AGCACATCACACCGGCAAAACGAACCTGCAGAGCGCAGTTCCGGCAGCATATAACGCCGGCAAAAAACGAACCTGCAGAACGCAGTTCCGGCAGCACACTGCTCCTGCGATGCGCTGATCCTGCAGCACGCTGATCCGGTAAAGCGCTTTTCCGGTAAAAAACGTTACGGGTCACATAAGGAACCCGTAACGTTTTTACGCTGTATGCCGGTCAACAACCCCGGACGGTGCTCACAGAAGGCCCTGAATGTCCTGATCCGTAAGCGTCTCTTTTCCGTTCTTGCGGAGGATTTCCTCCGCGGCTTCAGTCTCGTTGACCCTCAGGACTACATATGCGGAGTCCTTGCCGGAAGTCGTGAAGGCGTAGACATACTCGATATTGATCCCGGCATCCTGGAGGATATTCAGAATCTCCTTGAGCGCGCCGGCCTTGTCGTTCATACGGACAGCTACGACTGCTGTCTCGGCGACTGTAGTATCCTCTCCGAGGATCTCCTTTGTCTTTTCGTTGTCAGAGACAATCATCCGGAGAATACCGAAGTCCCTGGTATCGGCCACGGAAAGCGCGCGGATATTGATTCCGGCATCGGAGACGGCGCTGAGCGCTTTGTAGAGCGTTCCGGGCTCATTTGCGAGAAATGCGGATAACTGCGTAATGGCCATATTGTCTTCCTTTCATATTAAACTTACAATTACACTTTTAACCTGTTCACGAAATGCATTCGCGAAAAGTATTCACGAAAAGTATTCACAAAACGCATTGATGATCCGGGGAAATCAGGACTGCAATGATCCCTGCAGTACATCAGGGCTGTAATGCTTCCTGCAATTTCTTACATACATACAGTATATCATCTTTTCGGGCTTCCGGGCATGGCGCCGCGGTGGATTTTCTTTATATTTTTTCTTTCACCGCTCCAGCCTTCCCCCGCCGTTTTTCCTGATCGGGTTTCAGGAGCCGCGCATGATTTCCTCGCTTCTGTATTTCCCTGCGTCCTGTTATTTTCTTTATATAGAACCTCAGTATATTGTATCGGGAACCGCCCGGGAGATCTTTGATCCCGCCGGAAAGATCAGTCGTGGAGTTTGCGCTTGTCGATGACGCGGACGGCCTTGCCCTCCGAACGCTCAATGGACTTGGGCGCAACGAGGTGGATCTTCGGACCGATGCCGAGCATGGTGCGCATCGCGCCTTTCAGCTTGTCTTCCGCAGTCTGGATATCCGAGATCTTATCGGAGAACTGACCGGGAGTGAACTCGACGTAGATATCGAACGTGTCGTTGTTGCCCACGCGGTCGACCACGATCTTGTAGTTCGGGGTGTATCCCTCTTTGAGGAGCACGGCTTCGATCTGGCTCGGGAAGACATTGACGCCGCGAATGATCATCATGTCATCACTCCGGCCCATAGGCTTGGTCATCTTCACATGTGTGCGGCCGCAGGAGCATTTTTTCCTGGAGAGAATGCAGATATCCTTCGTGCGGTAACGCAGAAGCGGGAAGCCTTCCTTATCGAGGGATGTGAAGACCAGTTCGCCCTTCTCACCGTCCGGCAAAACCTCTCCGGTCTTGGGATTGATGATTTCCACATAGAAATGGTCCTCATTGATGTGCATGCCGGACTGCTCTTCGCACTCGAACGCAACGCCGGGACCGGAGATCTCCGTCAGGCCATAGATGTCGTACGCCTTAATGCCCAGGCTCTTCTCAATCCCCCTGCGCATCTCTTCCGTCCACGGCTCCGCGCCGAAGATACCGGCCTTGAGCTTATTGTCCTCGGGCTTATACCCCTTCTCCTCCAGGGTCTCCCCGATGAACGCCGCGTAGGAAGGTGTGCAGCAAAGGATCGTCGCGTTCAGGTCCATCATGAACTGGATCTGACGTTCTGTATTGCCTGAAGACATGGGAAGCGTCAGACACCCGACTTTGTGGGAACCGCCGTTGAGACCGGGGCCGCCGGTGAACAGGCCGTATCCGTAGCAGACCTGGCAGACATCATCCTGCGTTCCGCCCGCCGCAACAATCGCGCGCGCGCAGCACTCTTCCCAGATATCGATATCCTTCTGTGTATAGAAAGCAACGACACGCTTACCGGTCGTGCCCGAAGTCGACTGAATACGAACGCAGTTCTTGAGATCCGTTCCCATCAGTCCATAGGGATATGCCTCCCGCAGATCATCCTTGGACAGGAAAGGAAGCTTCTTAATATCGTCTACGCTCTTGATGTCCTCGGGCTTCACGCCCTTTTTATCCATCAGATTGCGGTAATACGGAACATTCTCATAGACATGTTTGACCTGTTTGACAATCTTTTCATTCTGAATCTTCAGGAGTTCCTCCCGTGACGCGGTTTCGATCTCTTTCTGGTAATAGTTCTGCATTGGATTCCTCTTTTCAACAATATGAATACAGTTATTTCGGTTCCCCTTCCCGCCCCATTGCCGGCGGGGCGGGGCGCTGATTTATATAATAGCCGCTGCTTTATGCGGGCCCTGCGCGACGGCTGTTATATCAATAAAATAGAAAGATTTTAAAGGACGCAGGACAGTACATTTTTCGCTGCTGTATAAAGCTCTGTATAAAGCTTTTATAAATAAACAACTGCACTGTATAACCATCAACCTGCATGCGGCATGCGCGACGCTCCGCACATCCCGGCTCTGCCGGAACCGGCAGGTAAGACAGCTGAAAATGACAAAAGAAAAAGGGGTGCGGCACCGGTCGATGTGCTACACCCCAATGTGATCTTATTTTCAGGCTTCAAACCGCTCACATCTTCAGCATAACAAATCAACCTTACTGTCTTCACCAGTAAAGCTAAAGGTAAAGCTAAAGAAAAAGCCGAAGGCGTTTGTCTTGCGGGTCGAGCTGTTCATGGTAAACTCCCTGTCCTGATTATCTGCCGGATCAAATGCCGGTCTCAAAACTTTTATAAATATAACAACGAAAATATGAAAAGTCAATGTATAATTTCAAAAAAACATCACAACATTTTTAACTTGACATGGACATTTTCATTTCCGATACAGCTGATTACAGGCAGCCGAACGCCTCCATCTCCCTGCGCAGGCTCTGCTTGTGCGCGTCCGTGAGCTCGGTGAGGGGGAGCCTCGGGGAGCCCACATCAAAGCCCTGCATGTTGAGCGCAGCCTTGACCGGAATGGGATTCACCTCGATAAAGAGCTGTTCGACGAGGGGCAGGGCCTTCAGCTGGAGCTTCCTGGCCTCCTCATAGCGCCCCTCGAGGCAGTGCATGACAAGGTCGTGGGTCTGGCGCGGCGCGACATTGGCGAGGACAGAGATAACCCCGATGCCGCCCAGGGAACAGAGCGGGACGATCTGATCGTCATTGCCGGAATAGATATCCGCTTTTCCGTCGACCAGGGACGCAAGCTTCGCTACCTGGCTGATATTTCCGGAAGCCTCCTTGATGGCCGCGATATTGGGCTGGTCAGCCGCAAGTCTCGCCATCGTCTCCGGCAGAATGTTGGTGCCGGTTCTGGAGGGGACGTTGTAGACGATACAGGGAAGCTTTGTCGCGGACGCAATTTTGCGGTAGTGGAGATACAGCCCGTCCTGCGTGGCCTTGTTATAATAAGGCGTAACCAGAAGCAGCCCGTCGGCGCCCAGCTTTTCGGACTCCTCGGACATCATGACCGCATGCGCCGTGTTGTTAGATCCGGTGCCGGCGATGACAGGAATCCTGCCCTTCGTCACCTCAACGGAATAACGGATCGCTTCGAGATGCTCCGGATCGTCGAGCGTGGGTGCCTCTCCGCTCGTCCCGCAGATTATGAGCGCGTCCGTCCCGTTTTTGATCTGATCCTCGATCAGTTTTTCCAGTGTGTCGAAATTGATTTCCCCGTTCTCCTTCATCGGCGTAACCAGAGCGACACCGGATCCTTTAAATACAGACATTCCTGTTTCCTCCTCTTCTCCTGTAATTTCTCCTATAATGGTTTGAGCACATGTTCTGTGTCCGAACCGATATATACCGGCCGCCCCGTTCGAGCCGGCCGCACTATCTTTCAGCCAATCCAGCCTCTGCCGCAGCGATCTGATACGGGATAATCATTATAGCACATTTTCGAAAAAAAAGGGCCGAAAGTTTTCCTCTTTCCGATCTTTACTTGATCTTTACTGTCGATC
>JAUNJS010000246.1:4159-5299 GCA_030533125.1 Eubacteriales bacterium
TCTTCCGTTCCGATGCCGGCCCGATCTTCCAACCCGTTCTTCCGCCCCGATGCCGGCCCGATCTTGCACACGTTCCGAACCGATGGCGGTCCGGTTATACAGCATTCAGCACATTTCGCATGATGAGCGCTTTCGCGGACCGCAGGGAGTTCAGGACCTGCTCCCGTCTCCTTCCCTATTGTGAAAAGAACCATTGTGAAAAGAATGTGAAAGAAGCTTGATATTAGATCCCTGTTGTTGTTTTTTGAATCCCGATAGTATAATCAAATTTATTATTCCTGTTGGTAATCCGATCCAGCCGGTTATACGATCCGGTTGGTAATTCAACATGGAATAATTACAGAGTACAGACAATAGAAAACAGTATTGAAAAAAGGAGATCAGAAATGGGCGACGCAATCAGGAAAACCGAAATGGATGAGAAGGCGCTCGACAGCGTTTCCGGCGGTGTTGACGGGATGGTCGGCCTGTATGACGGCCCCACCAAGAGAGTTACCGGTCTGAAGTCCGGATATCTTGCTCTCCGGAGCGAACCCCGCTACGATGCCAGAAACGAAATCGGCTGCCTGTACAACGGCGACAAGGTCAAAGTCATCGGCAACGATGCCATGGCTGACCACGACTTCAACGGTCCCGGCCTCACATTCTACACATGGGTGTTCGCTGAAAAGCTCGGCAAGAGCGGCTGGGTAAACAGCAGTTTTATCAAATAAACCGAACAGCGCGGGGCTGTATCCTTCCAGCACTGTAAACCCGTTCAGCCCGACAGAGGACCTGCTTACCGCGTCTTTTCCCGGCGCGGGCAGGTCCTCCGGCGGCGCCACGACTAAGCCGTAAACGCCGCCAGTCTTTCCCCGACGCGGGCAGGTTCTCTCCTGTGCGGAAGCTGCCGCGCTTCACGGAACGACACATCATAAACCCGCGCGTCACAGACCGGCATACAGCAAAAGCGCCTCTCAAATCTTCCTCAGATCCGCAGACAGCTGCGGACAGATTAAACCACAAGGCTATTGCATTCTCCGGCGCGGCAGTTTATACTGTGCTTAACAGACACAGAATACAACACAAAAACATCTGTTTTCTTCATGGGTTAGTAAAGGTTTCGACAGGGGTCTTGCAGGTGGAGAAGCGATCCGGAGC
>JAUNJS010000247.1 GCA_030533125.1 Eubacteriales bacterium
ATTGCTTTTCCCGAGCGCTTTGAAAAGCAGTATGCTTTTATGGAGAGCCATCCCGAAGTGATCGCCTGCGGGACAAAGACGGTGTTTTTTACGGATCGACCGGCTTCGATGAAAGACTCCGCGGAAACCGCTTCGGAAAAAGAGGCCGAAGACAGTAAACCGGAAGGGATGAGAAAGGAAAAAACGGGAGAGGGAAGGACAGAAGAGAAAAAAACAGGAAAGAAAGAGACCGGGAGGAAAAAGACGGAAAAGAGAGGGACCGGGAGAAAAAAGACGGGAAAGATAGAAACAGGAAAGAAGAAAATGGAAGACATGGAAACATACCGCGTGCGGATGCTGTTCGTAAATCCCGGACCGGTTCATTCCACTGTCTTTCTGAATCATGAAAAACTGCTGCGGCATCACATCGAATAGGATTACGGTCTGTGGAGAGAGATGAGCGCGTACGGGCGGATCTGTATCCTGCCGGAGGCGCTTCTGTATTATCGTGTCCATTCCGGTCAGATCAGTAAAGCGCACCGGAAAAAGCAGATTCAATGCGATCAGATGACACAGCGCAGGCTTCTGGAACAATTGCTGGACAATGTGACAGAGGAAGAGTTGGATTCCCATTACGTCCATTCAACCGGATATTACAAAAACGCTGTGATCACTCCCGAGGTGAATGCGTGGTACGGGCGGATCCTTGCAGCCAATAAAGAACGCCGGATCTATGATCAGAAAGAGCTGGAACAGTATATTACGATGATCCGGATCAGATTGATCAGGCATACGTTCACGAAGGATATGTCGATCGCGGAGAAAGGGCTCCTGCTGTTCAGGTATGTGCATTTTTCCGCTGCGGCAGGAGCAGGCCTTTATTATCTGACACGGAAAATAAGGGGATGACAAAGGCGGCAGCCCGGGGCCGCCGGATGGAACATTGTTTTCGCGGCGATCCTTGTTCCCGGGCCGGCCGGGAGGACACGCACTGCGCAGATGTGAAACATACCTGTTGTTCCACGTCTGGCCGGGAGGCCTGCTCTTTGATGCTCCTGAAGAAAGAATTCTTAAGGAAATGTTTTGAAGTATTCTGAATGGGAAATTCTAAAGGAAGCATTTTGAAGGAAGAATCCAAAAGGAAGTAAAGGAAGGAAGGCAGTCATTGATTCCGAAAACGATCCATTACTGTTGGTTTGGCCGGAAAAAAAAGCCCGGATTGGTAAAAAAGTGTATAAAAAGCTGGAAAAAGCATTGTCCGGATTATACGATCATCGAGTGGAATGAGGATACCTATGACATAGCGTCCTCACCGCTGTTTGTCCGCCAGGCTCTTGAGGCAGAAAAATGGGCTTTTGCAGCTGATTATGTCCGGTACCGGGTTGTATATGAACATGGAGGTATTTATCTGGATACAGATGTGGAAATCATCAAAAACATCGACTTTCTGCTTTCGGATTCCGTCTTTTTCGGAGTTCAGCATCTGGACTTTTATCCGGCATCCGGACTTGGATTCGGCGCTGAAAAAAACCATCCGTTTTTGAAAGAACTGATGCGTTCTTACGAGGATAATCCTTTCCGCATGAAGAACGGAGCTTTCAATCAGATTCCCTGTCCGGTGCGGGATTTACCGGTCTTCTGTAAATATGGATTTACGGCAGTCGATCAGGAACAAATCCTGGAGAACGGCGTTCATATCTATCCTACGGAATACTTCTGCCCCAGAATTAAAGGAAACCCTTTCCTGAAGAAAACTGCGAACACGGTGATGATACACAGATTTGCCGCAACCTGGCTCCCGATGACATGGAGGATAAAAAGACGACTGGATGAATACAAGTATTATTTTCTGCATAACCTCTTTCGTTTCGGCGGATAACTGACGGGCAGGGTGGGGCGGAGACGGTTGAAAAAGCTGTCCCGTATTCCGCGGGGGAACAGGAAAAGAAGTGCCGGCGGAAGAGAGACCGGGCGGTTTTGCTTCCGGAAAACAGAGGGAAGGATGGCGGCGGAAATGGATGAGGTTTTCACGGTATATAAACTGATTATTCTGTATATGCTGGACCGGGCGGAGGGAGATGTGACGCAGGCGATGGTGTCCTCGTTCCTTCTGGAGAGCGGATATGCCAATTTTATCTCCCTGGCGGAGAGCTATGGACAGCTGGAGAAGCAGGGACTGGTCCGGGATGTTCTGGAGGGGGACAAGAAGTTTCTCCGCCTCACAGACGCCGGGCGGCAGGCGCTCGGTTTTTTCGGGAGCCGGCTGAATTCCGGGATCCGCAGGCAGGTGGACGCCTGGATTGTGGAAAACGGACAACAGATCCGGGAAGACCGGGAGATCCGGGCGGTCTATGAAAAAATGACCTCCGGAGTCTACGAAGTGCGCATGTCGGTGAAGGAGAGGGATGTCACGCTGCTGGATGTCCGGATTTCCGTGCCGGACGCGGCGTCGGCGGAGCACGTCGCCGGCCAATGGAATGAGAAAAACACGGAGATTTATCAATATCTCATTGAAAAGCTGTTTTGACGCTCCAATAATACTTTTCTTAACAGGACGATCTCCTGAAACGATGGATTTTCCTATAATCCGGAATTCCCTTGAGAGCGGCCTGATCGCTGTCGCGTATCTGACGAACAACAAGGATTACACGCTGACAGAGATGTCCTCGCCGTATGGTTATCAGGCGCTGATCGACAGCGTGACGATCCGGGTCGACGATGACAACATGGTATATGTAAACGGCTCTGCCTGGGAGCCCGAAAACGGTTACTACACCATCACGCAGGTGGACATTCCCACCGCCGCGAATATGCCGACGGTGACCATCAGGAACAATGACGCGGTCCTGAAGGCGGTGAAGAGAGACGCGTATTCCGGGGCCCTGATGCCGGGCGTGAAATTTGCTCTTTATAAAGAAGCAAAGGATTCGGTGACCGGAGATCCCATGCCGGATTACTATCCGATCCGGGGATATGAAGACCTGGAGACCGACGAAAACGGCGTCATTCCGGGCATTACAATGAGGAACTCCGACACTCCCGACGGGCTTGCGCCCGGGACCTATTATCTGCGGGAAAAGGAGACTCCGCCCGGATATCAGCCGCTGGGAGTCGACCTCGTGATCACCCTCACGCCGACAGGGCATGTGGTCCTCAGGGCCGCCAGACGTCCGGAACAGGCTGGATCCTGGACGATCGAGGAGATCACGGACGGAACCGCGGCGGTGACGACGGATGCGCGGACCGGCGTGATCGAGATCAGCGTCAATAATACACCCAAAGAAGCGATCCGCATCAAAAAGCTGGACATGGTTACGTCGGAAACACTGAGAGATGCCGCGTTCGAGCTTTTCCAGATCGGACAGATCGGCAGCGACGGACGGCCAAAGGAAGGCGAACGTCCGATGATCAGCGGGAGGACGGACGGGAACGGCATCCTGAACCTGGGCGGCCTGGAGATGGACGTGGACATCAGTTATTTCCTGTTTGAAACGGCCCCCCGCCGGCCTACGCCCCGCTTTCCGGTCCCATCCTGATCTCGGTACAGCAGGACGGAACGATCGTGGCGTCACTGAACGGGACGCCGTTAAGCTGTGAAAAAGTCACGGAGACGGTGAACGACCATGAAGTGGATGTCTGGGAGATCACGGCTTACAATTCACAGGGCTATGAACTTCCTTCTTCCGGAGGACCCGGAAACACGCTCTTCTACCTCGCGGGTATCGCTCTGATCCTGCTTGCGGGGGCAGTTCCGATGAGAAGGAAGAGAGAGTTTTGAAAAAGACCGGGACAGTTCGGAACGCCGCGAAACCAGAGTGTTTTTGCGTGGTTTTCAGAACAAAACCCGTTGTTAACGATGACAATCCTATCGCGTATAGCGATCACAAAGCTGCGCTTTACGGAACGGGATTTCGCAGTTTCTGTTCAAGTCCTTGAGTGGGCATGAACAGAAACTGCATATCTGGAAACAGCATATCTTCCGGATTTTCCGGATTACTGCAAGATTTCATCAATATTTCATTGAAAAACTGTTTTGACTGTTCTATAATCCATTTAATCAGTACATCATGAATGGCAGGACGGACTGAAAACCGGCGGAAGCCGGATCTAAGACCAATTCTTTCGCGCGCTGTGTCCGGTCATTCCGCGCAATTTCGCACAGAGTCATCCTTCGAGAGCGTTCATTTCTACGCAGTTCCCCGGTTTGCTCAGGATGACACTTTGCCGGGTGCGGAGGACACGGCGTGCTGCATGTGATTCCCACAGCTTGTTTTTTGAAATATCACGCATTTGCGGTGTCAGGCTGCATATAATCCGGCGCGGGGCGCAAGAACGCCCGCCTTCCGGGGACGATGGTCCCGGACTGACCGCGCCGCTCATACCATAGATTGACCGGAAGCAGATCGGAAGCTTTCGTTCCGCGCAGACGCGCGTTTCGGGCTATTCATCTGAATGTGACAAACACCATCCCTTCGGGACGTCCGCAGGGCTTTTTCTGTGTGTCTGTACAATGTGCGCAGGTCTGCGCGGACCGCAGACCGCTGCTGATCACAGAGGAGAGAATCACCGCGTAGACGGCTTCGTGATTTATACCCCGCAGCGGAATTAACCGCCGGGCTGTAGAACACATAGCTGCATTTAACGCGTTACTGCATTTAACGTATAGATGCATTTGACGCATAGCTGCATTTATCGCACAGCTGCGTTCAACGCTTACCGCATATAACACAACTGCAAATAACATAACTACATAAAACATATTTCGAGTGAACACGTTTCTGTGTCCGCATGTAACAGCTGCGGATTGCGTTCACGAGTATATGCGCGTGGTTTCTCCCCGGGTGTCTCGGCGCAAAGCGCTTCGATATGGAGGAAAAATGACAAGAGAGCGATATGAATCGATTTCGCTGCACGATCTGCGCGAAATCGCGAAAAACAGGGGAATGCGCCGCATTTCCACGTTAAAAAAGGCTGATCTGATCGACGCGATGCTTCGCAAGGATGAAGAGGAAGCCAGAATCCTGCGCGAGGAGAAGTATCAGCGCAGGCAGGAGCTGAAAAGAAAGGCACTGGAGGAGGCGGAAGGTCCGGCGGAATCCTCCGCGGCAGGCCCGGCGGCTATCGCGGGGATGGGGCCGGCGGTCTCCGGAGAAGCAGGTTCCGCGGCGGGACTTTCCGGAGCCGGGAGCGAAGCGGCTTCGGGCGCGCAGATTACAGCGGACGCCGGCACAAAGATTCCGCCCGTTTCCGGAGCGGCGGTTTCCGCGGCTTCTGTGTCTGCGGGAGAAACGGACGGGTCTGAGGCTGCTGCCGGGACAC
>JAUNJS010000248.1 GCA_030533125.1 Eubacteriales bacterium
CGCGGACACAGGATCCGGTTTCCGCGGGTTTTTCCGCGACACAAGCAACGGGGTTCCGCAGGTCTTTCCGCGGACACAGGATCCGGTTCCTCTCTTTTCTCACAAAGTAAAGGCATAAACAGAAATCCCAAAGGCCAATTGCAATCCCCCCCGAAATCCCTTAATATAGACTGAAGTACAACAGGCTCCCGGGCGGGGCGGAAAGCGGGGTTCCCATGACAAAAGCAGACCAGTATCTGATCAAAGATATCCGGAACATTCTGGAAAACGGCTATATGGATGAAAATCCGCGTCCCAGATACGAGGACGGGACGCCCGCGCACACGATCAGCGTCAATCATGTCGTCCGCAGATATGACCTCGCGAAGGGAGACTTTCCGGTGTGCACCCTGCGGCCGCAGGCCTGGAAAACGGGCATCCGCGAAATTTTTACGATCTACCAGCACCCGACGAATGTCCTGTCGGAGATGAAGGAACATGGCGTGACCTGGTGGGATCCATGGGACATCGGCGACGGCACGATCGGCCAGCGCTACGGAGCGACCGTGAGGCGCTATGATCTCATCCACCGGCTGATCGAGGACATAAAAAAAGATCCGTACGGCCGCCGGAAGGTCGTGGACCTCTGGCAGGAGACGGATCTGCGCGAGACGGCAGGCCTCGCGCCCTGCGCTTTCCTCACCATCTGGAACCTGCGCGGACATTTTCTCGACATGAGTCTCATCCAGCGCAGCGGCGATATGCTCACCGCCTCCGGCGCCGGGGGGATCAATGAGATCCAGTACGCGGCTCTTCTGATGATGGTCGCCCGCGTCGTGGAAAAAGAGCCCGGGGTCTTCACCCATTTTGTGGCGAACGAGCAGATTTACGACCGCCACATGGACAACGCGCAGGAACTCCTGCGCCGGGCGCAGGATGCCGCCGATTCTGATCCGTCACAAACGGATCAGCAGCCGGCCCTCGTCCTGCGGGCGCCGTCCGGCTGTGCCTTTGAGGATATAAAGATGGAGGATTTTGAAATGCTGCGCTACACGCCGATGAAACCGCAGCTGAAATTTGAGCTGGGCATCTGAAATCCCGCAGCGCCTTCCCGCAGACAGCAGCAGCACCGGCAATCCGGAGCTGCAGTTCCTCACTTGCAGACATCATAGACTGTGGTTTTATGGTATCGGGCTCTCGTGGCAATCCGGAGTTTTAATTTCTCACTTGCAGACATCCACCCAGCCGATGGCGCCCGACGCGGATTCCAGTTCCGCCACGGTGAGCCGCACCGCGCTGTGATCATCCCCGGCGGCCGGATAGACAACCTCGTATTTCCGGAGGCTTTCATCCATGTAGACAGGCACACCCTCGTTGATTCCGAAGGGACAGACTCCGCCGGGCGCGTGCCCGATGAGCGCCTCGACCTCCTGCGCGCCGATCATTTTCGCTTTTGTATGAAAAGTGTCTTTGTATTTCCGGTTGTCGACCTTTGCCGTGCCCTCGGCGATAACAAGCACCGGTCCCTCTTTCGTGATAAAGGAGAGTGTCTTCGCGATTTCACCCGGCGTCACGCCGATTGCTGCCGCCGCGAGCTCTACCGTCGCGCTCGATGCCTCGGGCCGCAGGATCCGATCCTCAAGTCCCCTTTTCCGCAGATATTCTGAAGCTTTTTCAAATGACATTTTCGTCTTTCTCCCCTGTTTGTCTGACTGTGCTGCTCTCTCTTCCCGACATATTTCTCTGATTCCGGTTTACGTCTCTTTTCTGTGGCAGAATCGCGTGTCATCCGGTTATACGTACCGCTTCCCGCGTACATACACCGCTTCGACGGTGTAGTCCTCCCGCAGGACAACGATGTCCGCATCCTTTCCCGCCTGCAGGGAACCCTTGGACCGCTCCAGCCCGATCAGGCGCGCGGGATTGATCGTGCAGGCGTTGATCGCCGTCTGCCATGGCACCTCTGCCTTCTCCACAAGATTGCGAAGTCCCTCATTCACCTTGAGCACAGACCCCGCGATACAGCCGGACCCGGAAACCAGCCTTGCCACGCCGTCCGGGCACAACTCGATCAGGTTTCCGCCGAACCGCGACGTGGTCCCGACAGGCAGGCCTTTGACCCGGATGGAATCGGTGATCAGGACCCCGTAGTCGGGTCCCTTCGCAGTAAAATAATCGTTCAGCGCCGTCGGGGCTGAATGGACGCAGTCACAGATAATCTCCCCGAAAACATTCCGGAATCGCATGGCTGCGCCGACGATCCCCGGATCGCGGTGATGGAAAGGCGCCATCCCGTTATAGACATGGGTGACGCTCCGGGCGCCGTTGGCAAAAGCCATCGCCGCTTCCTCATAGGAAGCGGAGGAATGTCCGAGCGAGACAACAATCCCCTGTTCCGCCATCCATCTGGTGAGGGCACGGTCTTTGTCGTGCTCACAGGCCATGGTCACGATCCGGATCAATCCCCCTGCGGCTTCCTGGAACCGCCGGAACTGCTCCGCGTCCGGCTCCGCGCAATACTGCTCCTTATGCGCGCCCTTGAACGCGCGGTCGAGCCAGGGGCCCTCGAGATGAACCCCCAGGATCCCGGCTCCTTCATAATCCACGGCTTCAACGTCGCGGGCGCTTCCAAGCGCCACCTTCGCGACATTCCGGAGCGCTGCTGTCAGTATTTCTTCGGACTGCGTGATCGTCGTCGGCAAAAAACCGGTCACACCCTCCAGGACAAGACTTTTCGCCCATCCGCGCAGTCCCTCTTCGTCCGCATCGTTTGTATCAAACCCGAATCCGCCGTGGGTGTGCACATCAATAAATCCGGGAACAATCCGCAGATCTCCGAAATCGAGGATTTCCTCCTCCGAGCCCGCCGGCCGGCGGGGACAGATTCCGATGATCTTTCCATCTGTTTCGGAAAACTCAATCCGCGCTTCCAGCCACGTATTCAAAACCCATACTCTTCTGCTCTGAATGATCATCCTGCTTCCCCCACTGTGTCAGCTCTTATCCTGTTCTCTTTTCTATCCTGTGTCCTCCCCCGTGCCCTGCATTTTCCCCGCGGCCATCCTTACGGGCATTCTTTCAAGGGGCATTCCGGAGGACATCCGTGCTGCACAGGGATGAATCCGTCTTCATGCGGCGTCCATGTCTTCAGGGAACCTTCTGTCAGGCGCTGCACCGCGTAGATTTTTTCGTTCACCATATCCCACATGCAGTATGGAAGGTGATCTCTGTGTCCGCGATGGATCAGCACGCATTCCCAGCATTTGCCGTGATGCGGACAGGACTCCGGGCAGCTGCAGTAATCAATCCCGCTTTCACGGATCTCCTCCAGCGCCTCCATTTTCATGCGGTACTGTTCCTGCGGGGTCATCGGCTCATACTGCTGACGGATCATTTTTTCGTTGTAATCCACTTTTACGTCCGCCGGCTTCTTTTTTTCTGTCATCATAAAATACCTCCTGATAACACTTGCGAATTAAACGTTTCTAAACAAACCGACCTCCCCGATGCCGGAAACCTCTCCGGAAGTGTTCCCGGAGGATGTCCCTAATGCCTGTCACAAGCTGCTGTTTATTTTAAGTCCCGTCGGATTATTCTTTCCTTTTTTCGGTCCGCGATTCTGAAGTCACATCCCTCCGGCGCGGATTTATCAATGGGGCTCTCCGGAAAACCCGCCGTTTTCAATGGATCTTTCCTTCGTTTTTTTCCTCGAGGGCGCGGATCGCATGATAAGTATAGGTTGTGTAAGGCACCTCGATCCCTACGGCCGCGGCTTTCTGCATCAGCACACCGGCGAACATATCGATTTCCGTCCGGCGGCCGGCGTCAAGGTCCTGCAGGGTGGAGAAACGCGCCTCCGGACGGACACGCCCGTGTCTGTTCTCATCGTAAACCACCTCAATCCCGTAAGCCTCCGCGACGAGGATTGTCTCTTCAAAGAGACGGTCGTGGAGAAAGCGCACATGTTCGCTGTCCACATAAGCCTCATATCCGACGTTCAGAACCGCCTGCGGCAGATTGTTTCCCATGTTCAGCGCGAATTTCTGCCACTGCTCCTGCCGGATCCCGGTCGAAAATCGGTGACTGATCCCGGCTTCTTCCAGGAGTCTGTCCAGTGCAGCTGCCCTGGGGGTCATCTCCGCCTTATCCTTCTCCCCGAAAATCAGTCCCGGAGCGTCCAGATTATAGTTGATCCGGTTTCCGACACGCTGCGAAGCGATCACCATATAAGCATGCAGCAGATGCTGCTCCCCGACCGCCTCCGCGAGGATCTCCTCGCTGTCCACACCGTTCAGAGCGCTGACAACCGTCGTGTGCGGTGCGGTCATATGCCGCAGATCCCGGATTACATCAGGCAGACCGCTGTATTTTGTCGCGACCAGAATGAGATCCGCGCCGGCCGCTTCCGCAGGACTGCAGACATTGGGAAAAACCTGTTCCCCGTTGATCAAAAGCCCCTCGTTTCTCAGGCGCGCCGCCCTCTCGCCGTCCGCAATGACGCAGAAGCTGTCTCCGAGCGTGCGCGACAATCCGCGGATAAAAAACGCTCCCACGGCGCCCGCGCCGATCAGTGCCGCTGTCTTAAACTCCATCACAACCCTCCTTCTTTCGATCCCGCGGACACCCTGCCACTGCTTTCCGAAGATGTCATTCATCCTATGTCCACGATAAATCCGGGGTTTGTCCCCGGTCCGTTCAACGTCATACAAACAACCTGCTGTACACTTCTCTTTTCCAGTCAACAGTCCTTGTCAAATATGTCAATATCCGTTTTGCCTGCATCAGCGCGGCAGCTCAGGACAATCTTCGGAAAACAACGCCCTTTCATCATATCACTCTATGACATGTGTCTGAAAAATCCTGCCGGCCTGATTGACCGCCTGTGCGCCGCTTAGCATCCTATCATTCCATGTCATATGTCCGGAAGTGAAAAAGCAGCCGAATCATTCAAGCATCGAAGACAAAAGCAGAATTGTATCAAAAAGAATACCGAAATCGAATATCATTGTCAATCCGGCAGCTGCACAAGGCCGGCATACAGCAATTTCGGCAATTACACAGGCCGGCCCTCACATCATTGCTGCATAATTCCACAGCCGCGGAAACGCGCTGATTGAGTTTCCGTTTAAAAATATTATCGCGAAACCGCTCATCCGGGAATCGTCCATCGGGTGAAGAAGCATCGAGATTCTGTTTAAAATCCTGTTAAAAAATCTGTTCATAAACTCTGTTCAAATACTTTGTTAAAAATCTGGTGAAGCCTCACACGACTTAAGTCGCGTGCTTCCTACTGCCTGCCTTGCGGC
>JAUNJS010000625.1 GCA_030533125.1 Eubacteriales bacterium
CGGCGGCAGACGCCGGCAAAACGGCGGGACCGGACAGCTGGGCGCTGCGGCAGCCGGGCACCGGGCATGCGGCGGCAGACGCCGGCAAAACGGCGGGACCGGACAGCGGGCTGGGAGGAGAGTCCGCGCAGATGCCGCGGGAGGTGGAAGGCGTCGTCCTGAACCCGTACGGTAGTCCTCTTTTCCTTCCGAGGAGGACCATCGCCGCACTCCTGACGGCGGACAGCGTGCGGCAGCCCTCCCGCGGCAATACTCCGGACAGCACCGGGGAAAACTGAGGGGAGCGGCGGGCGAAACCGGCAGTTTTGATGAAGACAGGATACGAAACAGGCGTGGGTAGACCCGCCTGTTTTCAGTATGACACGGCCCACGTAAGGAGTCTTTTCGCCTGGCGGCGGGTGCGGGCCGGTCGGGGGCAGAGGGCGGCAGGGCAGCCTCAACCCTGTTTCAGAAGGCGCTTGAACCGGGCAGGACGATCAGTCTCCGCCCGGCGGCGCGGGGCACGGGGCCTGCGCAGGCAGTACCGCTCCAACTCTCCGGGATGCTGCCTGCCAGAATAAGCGTGTACAATTCCTCCGCCCGGATCTCGTCCTTCCACAGCCGCAGGGCATCTCCTGTGAGCAGGCCGCCCGCTTTTGCCGGTTTTGACAGGAACGGGACGGAGGCGTTCCGGCGGATCGAGGACAGGAGGGGAGAGGCATCCCGGCGCAGGGCCAGCGGCCTGGCGTACAGAGCATATCCATCCCGCCGGAAGGCATCCAGCCTGTCCTGTTCCATCCGGAGCAGAATATGCAGCAGACAGCGGCTGACTCTGGTGCGCGTCAGGTTCCTGGTTTTGAGAAGATCCACGAACCGGGAGAAGCCGCGGAAGCGGGGCAGGAGGTTCCGGATCCTGTCGGAGAGGTCCCCGGAGACATCCGCGTATTTTTCCAGGGCGTCTTCCTGCATGCGGAGCGCGTACAGGAGGGCGGAGGAAAAGTCATCGGGGCACAGCGGATACAGGGGGACCTGCGCGGCTGCGGCTGGCCCGAGGCCAGATCTGTTTTCCAGCAGGGCTTTTCTGCGCGCTGTCGCCGGCGGTACGTCAATGCGCTTTACGGCGCAGGGGCGGATGGCGCTGCGGCGGGACTGAAGCGCCCTGCAGTATTCGACGCCCAGGAGGTCATTGGGCTCTGCGGGCAGAATATCTCCCAGCGCGGCAGCCCGCGCTTCCGGGAAAGGCCTCCCGGCGCGGAGTTCTGTCCGGAGGCGCTCCCGGTATGGGGAGGAGGGGGCGGAAGCTCCGTCCTGCCTTCCGGATTCCGCCGTTTCCAGGGCGCGGGCGCAGTCCGCGAGACGGTCTGTATCTCCGGATTCGGAACCGAACCACAGATCGGTGATCACCCCCAGTTTTTCCAGAAGATCGATGCTGCCGCGGGCAAAATATTCCGCGCTTCCGCAGGCGGCATAGAGGGGGAGTTCAAGGACGAGATCCGCGCCGGCGCGCAGGATCTGCTCCGCGCGGATGTATTTGTCGAACACGGCAGGTTCTCCCCGCTGGACGTAATCGCCGCTCATAACCACGACAAGATAATCCGCTCCGCTTTCCTCCCGCGTTTTCTGAAGCAGATAGGCGTGTCCTTCGTGGAAGGGACTGCATTCCATGATAATCCCGGCTGCGCGCATTTCTTTTTTCTCCTTCTCCCCGTGTTTTCCCGCTGCAT
>JAUNJS010000249.1 GCA_030533125.1 Eubacteriales bacterium
CAATGATAACTCATTTAACACGTGCTTATAAAAAGCAGTAGGGAACTAAAGTTTAATTGTTTTACAAAGATTTGGCTTAATTGTTTTTATAAAAACCCGGTTTAAATGTTTCAAAAACCTGGTTTAAATCAGGCTGCAGCAAAACCGGACAGGCTAAAGGAACAGCGCAAAAGTGCAAAACGGTGAGGCAAAATGATCATCAATACCGGGCAGAGGACAGATATACCGGCATTCTATGCCGAATGGCTTTCAAACAGACTGAAAGAAGGCTTCGTCTGTGTCCGAAATCCCTATAATCCGAAACAGGTCAGCCGTTATCGCCTTCATCCTTCCGTCGTGGATGTCATCGGCTTCTGTACAAAAAACCCCGCTCCCATGTTCCCCTATATGGATCTTCTGAAGAATTACGGTCAGTACTGGTTTATCACGATCACGCCATACGGACGCGACATCGAGCCCAATGTCCCTGATAAACACAGGCTGCTGGAGGACTTCAAAAAACTCTCCGATATTGTGGGTATCGATTCGATCGGCTGGCGCTATGATCCGATTTTCATGTCGGAGCGCTATACAATGGAATACCATCTCCGCGCTTATGATCAGATTGCATCTGCGCTTGACGGATACACTAAAACCGCTGTAATCAGCTTCATTGATCTTTATCCGAAAGTCAGAAGGAACTTTCCCGAAGCCCGGGAGGTTGCGATGGAACAGCGGCTGATCCTGGGGAAAGCGATCATCGAAATCGCATCTGCTCACGGAATGACAGTCAAACCCTGTGCGGAAGGTGATGAGCTTGCTTCCTATGGCGCGGACTGCGGCGGCTGTATGCGGATCAGCGATTATGAAAAAGCCATCGGCAGGCAACTGAGGACTCCGAAGAAAAAAGGCGCAAGGGCTGAGTGTGCCTGCTATCTTTCATGTGATATCGGCGCATACAACACCTGCAAACACCTCTGCAGGTATTGCTATGCGAATGCCGAACCCGCAAAGGTGCTGGCACAAAGCCGGCTTCATGATCCGAAATCGCCTTTTTTGATCGGCAATTATATGGATGGAGACAAAATCCATGATATTCCTCAAAAGTCATGGGTCGACGGACAGACAAGCCTGCATCTGGAATAAGGTATCAAAGACACATTTTGAAAAAAAATAAAAATCTTTAAATATTTTCAATCTTGTTTCAATAAACCTTCTTTATGATGTGCCCATCAAAAGAAAAGGAGGTTATTTTCTATGAAACATATAAGAAAAGCACTCACTCTCCTGCTGACAGCATTGCTGGTTTTCAGCCTGTGCGCCTGCGGGAGCAATACGACAAATTCCACTTCAAATTCAAATAAAGAAGAAACCTCACAGCAGACAGAGGCTGCTGCTGAAACCGTTGAAAACGCTGCCGGTGACAGCGAAAAGGAACCGGCTGACGATTCGAATAGTGACAGCAATGAGAAGGAAGCAGCCAGTGTTTCAATCGCTGAAAGCGGCGATCAGACAGAAACCTCTGATGAATCGGCTTCCGCCCGGCAGGAACAGCCCGGCAATCCTCCCGACGGAAACGGTGCCCCTGACGGAAATGGCGGCCCCGGCGGCACGCCTCCCGATGGAAACGGTGCCCCTGACGGAAATGGCGGCCCCGGCGGCACGCCTCCCGATGGAAACGGTGCCCCTGACGGCATGCCTCCCGGCGGAGAAGGCGGAAATGGTTCTTCAAACCACGGAGGTCCCGGCGGCGCGCCGGGAGGAAGCAGCAGTTCGGATATCGAATATTCCGGCGCTGTGGAAATCACTTCAGAGGACAGTCAGAGTGATCAGACTTATGACAGCTCGACGGTGGATGAAAGCGCCCTGCTCATCAGTACCTCCGATGATGTGACTGTCAGTAATCCCACTGTCAGCAAATCGGGTGACTCCGACGGCGGAGACAACTGTAACTTTTATGGCCTGAACGCGGCGGTTCTTGTCAAGGACGGCTCCGTGACTACGATCACCGGCGGCACAATCACCTCCGATGCCAGCGGCGCGAACGGCGTATTCTGCTACGGCGGAAACGGCGGGCAGAACGGCGCAGAGGGCGATGGGACGACTGTATACATCTCCGACACGACGATCACGACAACCGGCGATGGTTCCGGCGGAATCATGACCACGGGCGGCGGTGTGACCCATGCGGAGAACCTGACGGTTACGACCTCCGGAAGGTCTTCCGCGGCAATCCGCACCGACAGAGGCGGCGGAACAGTCTACGTTGACGGCGGCACCTATACCTCCAACGGACTCGGCTCCCCCGCGATCTACTCCACTGCGGAGATCCATGTCGCCAATGCCACACTGACCTCCAATCTGTCAGAAGGCGTATGTATCGAGGGTCTGAACTCCATCGAGCTCACAGACTGCGACCTGACAGCGGATAATACCGAATGTAACGGCAACGCGACTTTCCTGGACAGCATCATGATCTATCAGTCCATGTCCGGCGACGCGGCCAGCGGTACATCTTCTTTCACGATGACGGGCGGCAGCCTGACAAGCAAGAGCGGTCACGTGTTCCACGTCACGAACACAAGCGCCGTCATCACGCTTTCCGGCGTTGCGATCACGAACGAGGACAGTGAAAACATCCTGCTTTCCGTGTGCGACGACGGCTGGAGCGGCGGCAGCAATGAAGCTGCCCTCAACGCTTCCGCACAGGAACTTACCGGCGCGATCCTGGTCGGCAGCAATTCCACTCTGCACCTGAACCTGACAGACGGCTCCGCCTTCGAGGGCTATATCGACGGCGCGATCACCAATGCCGGCGGAACTGTCGTTTCCACTGAAACCGGCACTGTCTCTGTCACGCTTGATGACAGCAGTACCTGGACCCTGACCGGAGACAGCTATGTGACGGAGTTTAACGGCGATGCGGCAAACGTCATCAGCAACGGCTATACACTGTATGTGAACGGCACTGCGCTGACGGGAACCGGCAATAATTGACGAAATGACGAAAGAAAAAACGAAGGCAAGCCAGAAGGCCTGCCATCGTTTTTTCCTGTCTCATCACAATATTGTAACAGCTCCTTCAACCTTCATCCGGCAATTCAGGGGAGCTGCCATCATTTTTTGTCTCACCACAATGATATAAAGGCTTCCTCAACCGCCGCCCAGTTCCCGGTTCCGTCTGCGTACTGTGCCAGCGCGTTTTTGAGGTCGTTCGACCAGGATGTATAGTCGCCGTACTTGTAGTACTGCCAGATCGGCTCCAACCCCTGCTCCTCTTCACTGCGGAGGGTCTGCAGGAACAGGTTGTCCGGAACATCCGCGCGTTTATAGGGAATCCGGAAGCCCATGTCGTGCGTCATAATGCGGATTCCCGCCTCCGATGTGACCGCCCACTGCAGGAACTGGAGCGTCGCCTCAATGTCATCCTCGGAAGCATGCCGGTTCACACACCAGTAAGATGTCGATGTCTTATTGATCCCCTGCTTTTCCTCGCCGGGGATTCCCATATACAGGGGGACAACCTCCGCTTCCTCTTCCAGAATACTGCCGAGTTTCTCAGCGCTCCAGGATCCGTCCTGATGAAACACTGCTTTTCCCTGCAGGAACTCATCCTGCGCATCCTTCAGGCTGCGGGACAGCGATTCCTGTCTGGAGACCGTCGCGTTGTCCAGATAAAGGTCAATGAAATCGCGGAACTCATCCAAATATGTCCCCCGCAGTTTTATCCCGATATTAAATGCATTGTCTTTCAGTTCATAGTACAATGGCACTGCCGGGGCGTGCTCGGCAAACCGGTAATACCCGGTTTGATTTTTCCCCACAGACGGCGATGTGAACGCGGAAAAACCGAGCTCCTTTTTTCTGGATGTAATATCCTCCACAATTCTTTTCAGGCTGTCGAAGGACCGGATGTCCGAAACCTCGTACCCCGCCTTCTTCAACAGGCGTGTATTCACGACAAGTCCGTACGTCTCAACGATGCAGGCAAGGCCGTAAAGCTTCCCGTTCGCCCCCCGCAGCGCGTATGAATCATCGATGAGCTCCTGCGCTGCCGCGCTGTCCGACAGATCGAGACATTCCGAACCGTATTCTTCAAAATCCCGTATCCCTGCGAGCATGAACAGTGTGGGATCGGAGGGGCTGTTTGTCATCTTCGAAGAAAGTGCTGAAGAATAATGTTCGGGCGATTCCACCGTAACCTTGATTCCGCTTTCTTCCTGGAATCGGGCAGCAAGCAGCTCGAATTCCCTTTTCTGCGCATATTTTTTATTCAGGATCCGGACTCTTCCATTCGTATTGTAATCAATCCGCGGTTCCTGCAGTTCCGGTTCCTCCTGCGCGGTTCCGTCCTGTCCACCGGTTTCATCCTGTCCGCCGTCGGTATCCAGGCTTTCGCCGCCATCCTGGCTTTCGCCGCCACTCTGTCCGCCGTTTCCAGCCTGTCCACCGTCTGTATTGCTCGTATTATCCTCGTGAGGAGCAGTCTGGTCAGATCCGGGGTTCACAGACGGTGCACCGGCTCCTCCTGCGTATGTACCGCTCACCATTGCACCCGTTTCAACAGAACCGGCGGGATCTCCCGCGCCCCCGTTGCCCCCGTTTTCCCCTGAGCCTCCCAAATGCCCGCACAGCCGGAAGATACAGGCGGCCAGAATAATCAGCAAAATCAGCAGAACGACGTAAAAACGCGCGCCACGAAACACACCCGGGGGCTTTCTCCCGGAGTTTTCATTCCCTGCGTCTTCATTCTCCGGTTCTTCCTGCTGTGGCACAGTCTGATCGGCCTCAGATCGCTGCCTGCCCTGATGCAGTGCATTTTGACTGTCCGCCGATCTTTGTCCCCCCTGCTGCGGCATTCCCTGACTGCCTGCATCGCTGCAGCCGGCGTCCCGCTCCGTCCTGCCGTTTTCCGCGTTGCGGATGTCCCGGAGCATGTCCCGGATCGCGCCTTCGGCATTTCTCCAGGCATCGTATCGCTGTACATTCGATAAATAAAACCCGAAATCCTCCTCCAGCGGACAGTCCTCGATACAAAACGGCAGGATCAGTTTTCCGGCATTGATCGCCTGGTCCACTTCCTTCGGAACCCATTTTGACTTCTGGGCACGCTTTGACAAGATAACAACGAACACCTCGCAGCTCTGGATTGCCTTCGGAATTTCTTTTGCGTAATTGGAGCCGCCCGGAATTGAAGCCGGCGCCATCCAACAGGAAATCCCCGCCGCTTCCAGTTTCTTCCTCACCCAGTTTGCTATATGGAATTCTTCTGCCTTATAGCTGATAAATACTTT